>NZ_QQWY01000059.1:0-24636 GCF_003950455.1 Sphingomonas sp. ABOLE | reverse complement strand
GTAAAAGAGACAGCAGCCCAAACCGTCTCCCAAGGAGGAGGGGCTAGAAGAGAAGGTTACTCGTGCGCCCCGTTGGGCTTGGGCGTCACCGCCTTGGCATGCGCGCCGGACTTGCAGGCGCGGATCGTCTCGGGCTCGGGCCGCGCGCCGCGCGCCTCGAACACCGCCATGTACCCGCCCGCCGACGCCATCGGCAGCATCGACACCTGCACATAGCCCACCGCCGCGAACTCGCACTTGAGCAACGCCGGCGGCGTGCCGTGATTCTCGGTGGCGCGATCGGCATCCACCACCACCACCTGCCCGCCCGGCGCCAGCGAGGGGCGCAGCCGCCACAGGAACTCGTAGGGCGATTCGATCTCGTGGTACATGTGGACCATCAGCACGCGATCGAAGCTGTTCTCGGGCAGCCGCGGATCGGCGGGCAGGCCGAGCCGCACGCTGACATTGTCGAGCTTCTCGCGCACCACGCGCGTCGCCAGCGCGCTGATATAATCGGGGACGATGTCCTCGGCGACCACCCGCCCCTTCGGCCCGACGCGCTGGCCGAGGCGGATCGTGTAATAGCCCTCGCCCGCGCCGATATCGGCGACGGTCATGCCGGGCTTGATGCCGGCCAGGTCCATCACCTTGCTCGCCTCGTTCAGCCGGTCGCGCTCTTCCTCGCTCGACCAGCGCGAGGAGACGATCGTCGCCACCGGCCGGTCCGCCGCCGGGAAGCCCGAATTGGCCGGATCATGGCGCTCGTTGCGCACCGCCCGCGGACTGCCGTCGCACGCCGCCAGCAGCAGCGTCACGCCGAGCAGCAGGGGCCGCGCGCGCAAGCTCAATCGACATCCTCCACCGCGACGGCCTCGCCCGTCACGCGCTGTGCTAGCGCGGCGGCCATGAAGCTGTCGAGATCGCCGTCGAGCACGTCGCTCGGCGCGGTGGAGGTGACGCCGGTGCGCAGATCCTTCACCAGCTGGTAGGGCTGGAGGACGTAAGAGCGGATCTGGTGGCCCCAGCCGATATCGGTCTTGGTGGCGTTCTGCGCGTCGGCCACCGCCTCGCGCTCGGCCAGTTCGCGCTCGTAGAGACGGGCGCGGAGCTGGTTGAACGCCTCGGCGCGGTTCTTGTGCTGCGAACGCTGGTTCTGGCACTGCACCACGATACCGGTCGGCAAGTGGGTGATGCGCACCGCCGAATCGGTGGTGTTGATGTGCTGGCCGCCCGCGCCCGAGGCGCGATAGGTGTCGATGCGCAGCTCGCTCTCGTTGATCTCGATCTCGATATTGTCGTCGATCACCGGATAGACCCAGACGGATGCGAAGCTGGTCTGGCGGCGCGCGTTCGAATCGAACGGGCTGATGCGGACCAGGCGGTGGACGCCGCTCTCGGTCTTGGCATAGCCGTATGCGTTCTCGCCCTTGAACAGCAGCGTCGCGGACTTGATGCCCGCCTGTTCGCCGGCGTGATAGTCGACCAGCTCGACCTTGTAGCCGTGGCGCTCGGCCCAGCGCGTGTACATGCGCTGGAGCATTTCGGCCCAGTCGTTCGATTCGGTGCCGCCCGCGCCGGCGTTGATCTCGACATAGGTGTCGTTGGCGTCAGCCTCGCCCGAGAGCAGCGCCTTGACCTTGTCGGCATCGGAACGCTCGGCGAGTGCACGCAGGCTCTCGGTGCCGTCGGCGGCCATTTCCTCGTCGCCCTCGGCCTCGGCCATCTCGATCAGCTCGACCGTGTCGCTCAGCTCGCTCTCGATCGCGCGCGTCGCGGAGATCGATTCGTCGAGGCGGCGACGCTCGCGCATCACGTCCTGCGCCTTCTTGGCGTCGTTCCACAGCGTCGGATCCTCGACGCGCGCGTTCAGCTCGTCGAGGCGGCGCAGCGCGCGGTCCCAGTCGAGCGAGCGGCGCAGCAGCGCGAGGGCCGCGTTGATCTTGTCGACATATGCCTGCGCTTCAGCGCGCATGTTCCAAACCTTCCGAAGTATCCGCCGGCCGCATCCCGGACGATGCGGCGATCTCAAGCCATATAGGGTGTGGCGGCCTCGCTAGTAGATTCCGCCCTGTTGTTGCAAGAAGTCGCTATCGCCCTGGCGATCGGCCTTGCGCTGCACCGGCGCCGCCGCGGCGGGTGCCGCTTCGGTATTGGCGGTGCGGCGGGTGCGGCGCGGATCGCTGTCCGGGCGGAAGGCCTCCCAGATGATCGAGGAGAGCGGATCGTCTGTCGGCCAGCCATATTGCACCGGGCGCCCGCTGCCGCGATCGATGCGCACCATGCGGATCCCCGGCGGCGCGACGAAGGGCAGCGGATCCAGCCCTGCATAGGCAGGCACCGCGAATTCCTTGAAGATCGGCGCGGCGATCGAGCCGCCCTGCGCATAGCCGCCGAGGTTCGAGGGCGTGTCATAGCCGAGATACAGGCCGCCGATCATCTGCGGGGTGCCGCCGACGAACCACACGTCGGTCGGGCCGGTGGTGGTGCCGGTCTTGCCCATCATCGGGCGGCCCAGATCGCGCAGCACGGTCGCGGTACCGCGCTGGACGACGCCCTCGGTGATATGGACCATCTGGTAGGCGACCATCGGGTCGATCACCTGCCGCGCACGGACGATCGGGCGCGGCATCGCCTTGCCGTCCCAGTCGCGCGCATTGCAGCCCGAGCAGGCGCGCCAGCCGGCCGGGAAGATCACCTTGCCGCGACGGTCCTGGACGAAGTCGATCAGGGTGGGATTGAGCGCGCGGCCCTGGTTCACCAGGATCGAATAGGCGTTGACCATGCGCAGCACCGTCGTCTCGCCCGCGCCCAGCGCATAGGAGAGATAGGGCGGCAGCCGGTTCTTGGAGACGCCCAGCCGCTGGATCGTGTCGACCACCTTGTCCATGCCGGTGGCGTTGGCGATCTGCACGGTCATCAGGTTGCGCGACTGTTCGATGCCCCAGCGCAGCGTGTGCGGACCGGCGCCGCGGGCATTGCCGAAGTTGCGGAAGCACTTGTTGCCCAGCCCCGCCCCTTGCCACACGCAGAAGGGGCCATCGACGACGATCGAAGCCGGGGTCATCCCGTTCTCGAGCGCGGCGGCATAGACGATCGGCTTGATCGTCGATCCCGGCTGGCGGGTCGCCTGGGTGGCGCGGTTGAACGCCTGGAGGCGCGAATCGAAGCCGCCCTGCATCGCGAGCACGCGGCCGGTCGAGGGATCCTCGACAACCATGCCGCCCGATACCTTGGGCACGCTGCGCAGGCCCCAATTGCCGCCCTCGGGCGCCACGGCGAGAATGTCGCCGACCTTGATCGCGTCGAAGGCATGGCCGCCCTTGCCGCGGATCGGCATCTGTGCGGCGCTCTCGGGCAGCGTGCCGCTGTTGCCATCGTCGAAGCCGAGTTGGACGCTGCGCGAATCGCGGGAGATCACCACGGCGGCGCGCCAATTGTCGTAGTCGACGCCGATATTCTTGGAGACGAAGGCCGAATACCAGCCATCGCCTTCAAACTGCACCTTGCCGATCGGACCCGACCAGCCGCGGCCGCGGTCGTAGCGCAGCAGGCCGTCGCGCAGCGCGCGCTGGGCATAGGCCTGGAGCCGCGGATCGAGCGAGCTGCGCACCCACAGGCCGCCGTCATAGACACTGTACGGCCCGTCCTCGCGCTTCTCGCCGAATTGGCGGGCGAGCTGGCGGCGGACCTCCTCGACGAAATAGCCCCCCACCCGCTCGAAGCGCGGCGTCTGGCGCGGCACCGTGCCGAGCGGCGAGGCCACCGCCTCGTCATGCTGCGCCTGGTTGATGAAGCCGTTGCGCAGCATTTCGCCGAGCACCCAGTTGCGGCGATCGAGCGCGCGCTGGGTGTTGCGATCGGGGTCGTAATTGGCAGGGCCCTTGGGCAGGATCGCCAGATAGGCCATCTGCGCCAGGCTCAACTTGTCGAGCGGCTTGCCGAAATAGGCCTCGCTCGCCGCCGCCACCCCGCCCGAATTGCGCCCGAGTTCGATGGCGTTGAGGTACAATTCCATGATCTGCGGCTTCGACAGCGTATCCTCGATCCGCCAGGCGAGGATCGCTTCCTTCAGCTTGCGGGTATAGCTCGCCTCGTTGCCCACCGCGAGGTTCTTGGCGACCTGCTGGGTGATGGTGGAGGTGCCGCGCGGGGTCTTGCCGCGAAGGATCCCTTCGCCCACGGCGCGCACCAGACCGGGGAAATCGAGCCCGTGGTGCGAGAAGAAGGTACGATCCTCGGCCGCCATATAGGCGCGGACCAGCAGCGGCGGGAACTCGTTGTAGCTGAGCTGCACGCGGCGCATCTGGGCATAGGCATGGATCGGCGTGCCGTCGGCCGAGCGGACGTAGCTCGGCAGCTGCGGCTCGTAGCTGCGCAGCTTGTCGACCGAGGGCAGGTCGCGCGCGACGAGCAGCCAGACGGCGAACACCAGCAGTCCGGCGAGCAGCGCCAGGATCGCGAGCACGCGGAACCACCAGCGCCGCCGCAGCCGCGCCCAGCGTCCGGGCGTGCGTTCGATACGGATGGTTTGGGGAGTGTCGCCGTCGGCCATGCGGCGCGCGGTGTAGCACCTTTTCGGGCGGAAGAAAGGGAGCCGCGCCCGGCGCCTATCTCAATCCAGCTTCCCGCGTCAGCGCGTGGCGAGGAAGATTTCGGTCGCCCGCCGCACCGCTGCGGCGAGCCGTGCCCGCGCCTCCGCCGAGCCGAGCGCCTGCGCATCCTCGGCGTTGGAGACATAGCCGAGCTCGAACAGCACCGAGGGCATGTCGGGGGCCTTGAGCACCATCAGCGCCGCCATGCGCCGGGGCCGGGCATGCAGCCGCATCGCCGGCGCTACCTCGCGGGCGAGCAGGTCGGCATAGCGCGCGGACACCGCCATGGTGCGGCGCTGAGCGAGATCGATCAGCAGCGAGGCGACATCGGCACGCTCGCTCCCCAGATCGACGCCGGCGAGCAGGTCCGCGCGATTCTCGCGCGCCGCCATCCGCGCCGCTTCCTTGTCCGAGGCGACTTCGGACAAGGTGTAGAGCGTGCCACCCGCCGCCAGCGGATCGGCCGCGCTGTCGCAGTGGAGCGACAGGAACAGCGCCGCGCCCAGCCGGCGGCCGATATCGGCGCGCTGCTGCAGCGGCACGAACGAATCATCGTCCCGCGTCATCGCCACCCGCACCCGCCCCGAGGCGAGCAGCGCGTCACGGATCGCGCGGGCGGCCTCCAGCGTCAGCGCCTTTTCGGTGATGCCGTCGACACCCGGAGCGCCGGGATCGCGCCCGCCATGGCCGGGATCGAGCACCACCAGCGGCAGCCCGGCCGCACCCTGCACGCGCGGCAGCGGCGCCCCCTTGGCTGCCACCGGTTCGGGCATCGCGAGGCTGACGCTATAGGCCTCCACGCGCCAGGCGAAGCGCGGGCCCGCCTCGCCCTCGAGGGGCACGATCAGCGCGCCCTCTTCCACCCGCACGCGCTCGGCAAGGCAGATCCAGCCGGGCAGACCGGTCAGCCAGCCGGCGAGCAGGAACAGCATCCAGGACACGGCCTCGCTATGCCGCGCCCGCCCCCGACCGGTCCAGCCTCCAAATGGAGGCGAAGGACTTGGTTAACCGGATGCGAAGAACCATTTGCTACGGCGAGGGATCGAAATCCTCCCAAATGCTTTTTGGCGCTCGGGGGACCCAAATCTTCCAAAGCCGAGCCGGTTGCCGCAACGACACAGCGGTGCTAGGCAGGATATGCTTCCGGCACTGCGCCGGATCAGGCACGCGACGCTTCTTTTGTCGCGACAGTTCAGGTTGACGTTCGCATGAGGCAATTTCCCCACCGTCCGCATCGCCAGGCCTTCGCGGCCGGCAGCGTGGCGATGGTGGAGCAAGGGGACCGCTGGTCCGCTCGTGCCCGTGCAGCAACAGCAGTTTTTGAAACCCGCGCCACCCGGATCGGCCTCGCCGATCGTCTGGGGCGCTTCTTGTATCGCGCGCTCGCGCCCCATTCCCTCGAGGAACTGTGCCGGCGCGCCCGGAGAATCATCAATGACCATGCGTATGCTGATCGACGCACGCCACCGGGAGGAAACCCGCGTGGCCGTCGTCAAAGGGAATCGAATCGAGGAATTTGACTTCGAGTCCGCTGAGCGCAAGCAGCTCAAGGGCAATATCTATCTCGCGAAGGTGACCCGCGTCGAACCGTCGCTGCAGGCGGCCTTTGTCGATTACGGCGGCAACCGCCACGGCTTCCTCGCCTTCTCGGAAATCCATCCCGACTATTACCAGATTCCCAAGGAAGATCGCGAAGCCCTGCTGCGCGAAGAGGCCGAGCATGCCGCGCAGGAAGCCGCGCTGCGCGAGGCCGATGGGGATGACGACGACGATCGCCACGATCACGACGACCATGATCACGACGACCATGAAGACGGCGTCGAGATGGTCGAGCGTGCGCATGACGACGAGGAAGCCGCGGAAGGCGAAGACGCGCCGCAGGGCGGCCGCCGCCGTCGCGGTCGTGGCGGCAATGGCGACGAGGCGGAGGCGCTGCGCCAGCGCCGCATGAACCTGCGCCGCCGCTACAAGATCCAGGACGTGATCCGTAGGCGCCAGGTGCTGCTGGTCCAGGTCGTCAAGGAAGAGCGCGGCAACAAGGGTGCGGCGCTGACCACCTATCTCAGCCTCGCCGGCCGCTATTGCGTGCTGATGCCGAACACCGCGCATGGCGGCGGCATCTCGCGCAAGATCAACTCGGCGGCCGACCGCAAGCGCCTCAAGGGCATCATGGCGGACCTCAAGCTGCCCGCCTCGATGGGCTGCATCGTCCGCACCGCCGGTCTCCAGCGTACCAAGACCGAGATCAAGCGTGACTTCGACTATCTCGCCCGCCTATGGGACGAGATCCGCGAGAAGACGCTCACCTCGTCTGCGCCCGCGCTCGTCTATGGCGACAGCGACCTGATGAAGCGCGCGATCCGCGACATCTATAATCGCGACATCGACGAGGTGATCGTCGAGGGCGAGGAAGGCTATCGCCAGGCCAAGGACTTCATGAAGCTCCTGATGCCGAGCCATGCCCGCAAGGTCCGGCAATATGCCGATGCGGTGCCGCTGTTCCAGCGCGCCGGGGTCGAGGAGCAGCTGTCGGCGATGTACCACCCGGTGGTGCAGCTCAAGTCCGGCGGCTATCTCGTGATCAACCCGACCGAGGCGCTGGTCTCGATCGACATCAACTCAGGGAGGTCGACGCGCGAGCACAATATCGAGCAGACCGCGACCGCGACCAACCTCGAGGCCGCCCAGGAAATCGCCCGCCAGCTCCGCCTGCGCGACATGGCGGGCCTGGTCGTGATCGACTTCATCGACATGGATCATTCGTCCAACGTCCGTAAGGTCGAGAAGGCGATGAAGGAGGCGCTGAAGAACGATCGCGCCCGCATCCAGGTGGGCCGCATCTCGCCCTTCGGCCTGATGGAAATGAGCCGCCAGCGCCTGCGCACCGGCGTGCTCGAAGCCTCCACCCGCACCTGTCCGCATTGCGAAGGCACCGGCCTGGTCCGTACCGCCTCGTCGGCAGGCCTGTCGGCGCTGCGCATGATCGAGGACGAGGCCGCCCGCGGCCGCGGCTCGCAGATCCTGCTGCGCGCCAGCCAGGAAGCGGCCTTCTACGTGCTCAACAAGAAGCGCGGCGAACTGGCCGAGATCGAGGATCGCTACGGCGTACTGGTCGAGGTCGAGGCGGACGGCGAGCTGGAAGGCGCGCGCATGACGGTGGAGGCCTCGGGCCCGCCGCCGGCCTATGCGCCCAAGATCGAGCCGCTGCTCGAGGAGCCGGAAGAGGATTTCGTCGAGGAGATCGAGGAAGAGGAAGAAGAGCTCGACGTCGAGGCCGAAGCCGAAGCCGCCGAACCGCGCGAACGTGGCGAGCGCCCGGAGCGCGGCGAGCGTGACGGCGAAGGCCGTGGCAAGCGTCGCCGCCGCCGTCGTGGTCGTGGCCGCCGAGGTCGCGAGGAAGGCGAAGCCGGTCAGGACGAACAGGTCGAGACCGAAGGCGCCGAGGGGGACGTCGAGGCAGACGAGGCCGAGCCGGCCGAAGTCGAGGCGACTGCCGAGACCGAGGAAACCGCAGCCCAGCGCGAGGAAGGCGAGCGCAACCGCAAGCGCCGTCGTCGCGGCCGTCGCGGCGGCCGTCGCGGTGCCGGTGAAGAGGGTACCGAACAGGCAGCCGACGATGCTGGGGAGGCCGACGAGGCCGAAGCGCCTGTCGCCGCCCCCGAGCCCGTCGCCGAAGCAGCCCCTGCCCCGGCAGCGGTAGAGGCCGAGCCGGAAGCCCCGGCCAAGCCGAAGCGCACCCGTCGCAAGAAGGCGGACGTCGAAGCGGAGGCCGCTCCGGCCGCCGTCGAGGCACCCGCCGAAGAAGCGCCGGCCAAGCCGAAGCGCACCCGCCGCAAGAAGGCAGACGTTGAGGCGGAAGCCGCGCCGGCTGCTGTCGAGGTGCCCGCCGAGGAAGCGCCTGCCAAGCCCAAGCGCACCCGCCGCAAGAAGGCGGACGTCGCCACCGAAGCGGCCCCCGAGGCACCCGCCGTGGAGGCACCGGTCGCACAGGGCGTGACCCCGGCAGCCGAAGAACCGGCCGCCGAGGAAGCCACGGCCGAGGACGGCCAGCCGCGTCGCGGCTGGTGGCAGCGGACCTTCGGCGCCTGAGCAAGTTCCCCGGCGCGGCCCGCCCGGTCGCGCCGGGGGCTTTCAGTGTAGGTTAAGGGCGTTGTTGCCAGGGCAGCCCTTCGAACGAGTCCCCGGGAGTAGGATCATGGCGCGCATCCACCGATTGGCCACGCTGCTCGCGATGCTGTGCCTCGCGTCGTTTGCGTCGCGCCCCGCAATGGCGCAGTCGGTGCTCCGTGACGCCGAAACCGAAGCGCTGCTGGCCGACATGGCCAAGCCCTTGTTCGCCGCCGCCGGGCTCAACCCCGCCAACGGGAAGGTGGTGCTGATCGGCGATCCCTCGATCAACGCCTTCGTGGCAGGGGGGCAGATCGTCTATGTCAATTCCGGCCTGATCGATGCGGCCGACACCGCCAACCAGGTCCAGGGCGTCGTCGCCCACGAAATCGGCCATATCGTCGGGGGGCACGCGGTGTTCCAGCGCGACGGCGGCTATGGCAACATCTCGATCCTCAGCCTGCTGCTCGGCGCAGCAGCGATGGCGGCGGGTTCGGCCGAGGCCGGCACCGGCATCCTGATGGCCGGCCAGCGCGCCGCCATCGGCAAGTATCTCGCGTACAGCCGCGTGCAGGAATCCTCCGCCGACGCCGCCGGCGTGCGCTTCCTCAACACCGCGGGCATTTCGGGCAAGGGCATGCTCGGCTTCTTCGAGAAGCTGACCCAGGAAATGCACCGCTACGGCTATTACAGCACCGATCCCGAGGTCGATCCCTTCGCGCAGACCCACCCGATGTCGCAGGATCGCGTCCAGACGCTGAAGGCCGACCTCGAAGGCTCGCCCAACTGGACCAAGCCGCTCGACCCCGATCTCGAGCGCCGCTTCAAGCGCGTCCAGGCGAAGCTGCGTGGCTATACCAACGATCCCAAGAAGACGCTGCGGATCTACCCCTTAAGCGACCAGTCGATCCCGGCGCATTATGCGCGCGCCTATGCCTATCACCAATCCGGTTACCCCGAGCAGGCGGCGGCCGAGACGGCGGCGCTGGTCAAGCTGGCACCCAATGATCCCTATTTCCTCGAGCTGCAGGGGCAGATCCTGCTCGAATCGGGCCAGCCCCAGGCCTCGCTCGATCCGCTGCGCAAGGCGACGCAGCTCTCGAACAACTCCCCGCTGATCGCCAGCACCTTCGGCCACGCACTGGTCGCGACCGAGGACAAGGCAAACCTCAAGGAAGCCGAGCAGGTGCTGCGCGATTCGCTGACGCGCGACCGCGACAATCCCTTCGCCTGGATCAACCTCGGCACCGTCTATGATCGCGAGGGCGACGAGCCGCGCACCGCACTCGCCACCGCCGAGCGCGCCAACCTGATCGGCGACGCGCGCACCGCGATGGTCAGCGCGCGGCGGGCGATGGGCGGACTGCCGCAGGGCTCGCCCGAATGGATCCGCGCGCAGGACATCGCGATGGTCTCCGAACAGGCAATGAAGGACGACAAGCGCAACAAGGGACGCAACCTCCAGTAATGACTCGATCGAGGCTTTTTTTCGCCAGCGCGCTGCTGCTGGCCGCGGTCCTCGGTGGCCTGGTGGTGCTCGGGCTGCAGGCGCTGCTGCCGGGGATCGGCGGCAACAAGGCGCAGGTCGAGCGCATCGTCCATGGTTATCTGCTCGATAACCCGTCGATCCTGCGCGACATGATGGAGAAGCTTCAGCAGCAGGAGAGTGCCGAGGCGGCGAAGTCCCAGGAAACTGCGCAGGCATCCGTGCCCGCCGCGCTGCCCGCGCTGACCACGCCCTTTGCCAGCGCCTGGGCAGGGAATCCCAACGGCGACGTCACCGTCACCGTGTTCATGGACTATGCCTGCGGCTATTGCCGCGCGAGCCTGCCGGGCCTGGCCGAACTGATCGCCAAGGATCCGAATGTCCGCATCGTCTATCGCGAATATCCGGTGCTGGGCGAGGCGAGCGTGGTCGCCGCACGCTTTGCTCTGGCCGCCGCCCAGCAGGGCAAGTTCCGCGCCTTCCACGACGCGCTGTTCGCCAGCGGGGGCCCCAGCAACGCAACGATCAGCGACGCGCTCGCCAAGGCGGGGCTCGATCCGGCTGCAACGCAGAAGCTCGCCAACAGCGATGCGGTCGCCAAGGAAATCGACGCCAACCACCGGCTCGGCGCCAAGCTGGCGATGAACGGCACGCCCGCCTGGGTGGTGGGCAAGCAGATCCTGTACGGTGCGCGCGACTATCAGGCGCTGGTCGACGCCGTCGCGATCGCGCGGAAGACGAAATAGCCTCCGCAACCTAAAGCGGGAAGTGTTTCCTCCCCCGCCGGGGGGAGGTGGCGCCGAAGGCGACGGAGGGGGAGGATGCCAGAACATCTCGAGCCGTCGCGCTTCCTCCCCCTTCGTCGGGCTGCGCCTGACACCTCCCCCTGGCGGGCGAGGAAACGGCTTCGAATCAAACGTCTTCGAGCACCTTGCCCCAGGATGAACGCCACACTAGCTAACGGGCTCCTTCCGGCCGGGGCTCCATTTCCATGCAACCCATCCTGTCGCTACGCCAGGTCTCCAAGACCTACGCGTCGGGCCATACCGCGCTCGACCATGTCGATCTCGACATCCACCGCGGCGAGATCTTCGCCCTGCTCGGGCCCAACGGCGCGGGCAAGACCACGCTCATCTCGATCATCTGCGGCATCGTCACTCCCAGCACCGGCACCATTCTGGTCGACGGGAACGACGCGATCCGCCAGCCGCGCGCGGCACGCTCCAAGATCGGCCTGGTGCCGCAGGAGATCGCGGTCGACATGTTCTCGCGCGTCGGCTCCGCCGCCCGCTATTCGCGCGGACTGTTCGGCAAGGCGCCGGACCATGCTTATTGCGACCAGCTCCTCAAGGACCTGTCGCTGTGGGACAAGCGCGACGCCAAGATCATGGAGCTGTCCGGCGGCATGAAGCGACGGGTGATGATCGCCAAGGCGCTCAGCCACGAGCCGGACATCCTGTTCCTCGACGAGCCCACTGCGGGCGTCGACGTCGAACTGCGCCGCGACATGTGGAAGCTGATCGGCCGCCTGCGCGACCGCGGCACCACGATCATCCTGACCACGCATTACATCGAGGAGGCCGAGGAAATGGCCGACCGGGTGGGCGTGATCAACAGGGGCAAGCTGCTGCTGGTCGAGGAAAAGACCGCGCTGATGAAAAAGCTCGGCAAGCGCGAGCTGGACCTCAGCCTGGTCGAGCCGCTCGCCGCCATTCCCGCCGAACTCGGCGAATGGCAGCTGAGCCTCACCGACGACGGCCACCGGCTGCGCTACACCTTCGACGCGCAGGCCGAGCGCACCGGCATCCCGTCGCTGCTGCGCAAGCTGCACGACCTGAACATCGCCTTCAAGGATCTCGACACGTCCAAGTCGAGCCTGGAGGACATCTTCGTCGACCTGGTGGGGGCACAGGCATGAACGGCATCAACTTTCCCGGCATCTGGGCGATCTACAAGTTCGAGATGGCGCGCACGCTGCGCACGCTGTGGCAGTCGATCGCGACCCCGGTGATTACCACCTCGCTCTATTTTATCGTGTTCGGCGGCGCGATCGGCAGCCGGATCGATGCGATCCACGGCGTGAACTATGGCAGCTTCCTGGTGCCGGGCCTGATCATGCTGTCGTTGCTGATGCAGAGCATCGCCAACGCCTCGATCGGCATCTACTTCCCCAAATTCACCGGCACGGTGTTTGAGCTGCTCTCCGCACCGATTTCGGCGATCGAGCTGGTGGTGGGGTTCGTCGGCGCCGCGGCCACCAAGTCGGTGGTGATCGGGCTGATCATCCTCGCCACCTCGGCGCTGTTCGTGCCGCTGCGGGTGGACCATCCGGCGGCGATGCTGGCGTTCCTGGTGCTGACGGCGGTGACGTTCAGCATGTTCGGCTTCATCATCGGCATCTGGGCGAAGAGCTTCGAGCAGCTCAACATCGTGCCCTCGCTGCTGGTGACGCCGCTGACCTTCCTGGGCGGTGCCTTCTACTCGATCGACATGCTGCCCGAGCCCTGGCACACGGTGAGCCTGTTCAACCCGGTCGTGTATCTGGTGAGCGGCTTCCGCTGGAGCTTCTTCGGGCACGGGGATGTCGACATCACTTGGAGCCTGGGGTTCACCGGCATCTTCCTGCTGCTGTGCCTGGGGCTGATCGTGTGGATCTTCCGCACGGGCTATAGGCTGAAGAACTGAAAGTCCTGTTTCCAAGGCGCGCCGCCGACATCAGCCGGCGGCGCTGCCATCTACGTAGCAGCACAACAGACCTTCGCAGCATTATCGTAACCATAATTAGAAAGGTTCATCGACCCGGCCCGTCTTAAGCAAGTATTACATGCTTTTTACGGATGTTCCTGAGCTGACCCGACCACCTGACCAAGCTATTCCTCGGCATCGAATCGCATCAGAAACAACGTGTGAGGATCGCCCGATGCATTGGTTTGAGTCCAACGCGCCCATCCGCCAGAAGACGCTGATCGCGTTTGGGTCTTTGGCATTCATCGGGCTCTTAACTGCGATCGTCGCCGCCGTGCTACCTGCGCTTTGGGGTATCGGCGTTGCCTTCGCCGGATCGGGCAGCGCGATGCTGCTGGGCCTGCGCTACCGCCGGGCCATCTGCGATCCCTACGTCACGACCGTGGTGCGGATGGAAGCGCTGGCGGCGGGCGACCTGCAAAGCGAGATCCGCTTCACCGACTATACGGACTGCGTAGGTCGCATGACCAAGGCGATGTTCACCTTCCGCGACGCGGCGATCGTCCAGCAGAAGATGGCCGAAACGCAGGCCGAGGTCGTCCGCGTGGTGGGCGAACATCTCGCAGCGCTCGCCCAAGGGGACCTGACACGCCCGATCGAGGAACGGTTCCCAACCGATTATGAAACGTTGCGCGAAAATTATAACGGTACGCTGGATGCGCTGGGGGCGCTGATCGGCGCAGTCTCGCGAAGCACCGAATCAATCCGCACGGGCTCGGTCCAGATCGCCTCCGCGTCCGAAGAGCTGGCACAGCGAACCCAGAGCACCGCCGCCAATCTGGAGCAGACCTCCGCGGCCGCGACCCAGATGGACCAGCGGCTGCGGGTGAGCGCGGCCGCTGCGGTGGACACCGCCCAGAGCGCGAGCAAGGCGATCACCACCGTGTCGACCGGCCGAACCATGGCCGAAGAGGCGGTCAACGCGATGACGCGGGTCAGCGAAGACGCCAAGGGCATCGACAGCGTGATCGAAGGGCTCGACAAGATCGCCTTCCAGACGCGGGTGCTGGCGATGAACGCAGCGGTCGAGGCGGGCCGCGCAGGCGAGGCCGGTCGCGGCTTCGCCGTGGTCGCCGACCTGGTTTCGGCGCTGGCGATGCGTGCCGAGGAAGAGGCGAAGCGCGCCAAGGAGCAACTCACCGTCACCCAGACCGGCATCCTGTCCGCCGTGGACGTCGTCCGCCGCGTAGACGGCGCGCTGATCGACATTTCGGGCAATGTGCAGACCGTCCACGAACTGGTCGAGCGCATGGCCGCCGACAATCAGGCGCAATCCTCGGCGATCACCGAAATCACCGGCGCGATCGCGTCGATGGACCATGGCACCCAGCAGAATGCCGCCATGGTGGAAGAAGCCTCGGCAGCCGCGCGCAACCTCAGCGCGGAAGTCTCGATCCTCGCCGAAAACGCGGCGAAGTTCACCGTGGCAGGCGGGTCCTCGCCGCACCACCCGGCCCTGCGGACGCCCCGTCGCAGCCCCCCGGCCCTGCAGTCGCGCCCCGCCCGGCAGGCACCCGCAGAGGCCTGGGCGTCCTTCTGACGTGCCGCAGCGGGACCGGCCCGGGCACCTCGCCCGGGTGGTCCCGCACAGCGGTTCGTCAGCGCACCACCGGCAGCGTCACCGCCGAGCCGCTGCACACCCGCTGCGTCGCCTTGCGATAGTCCCCTGGCTTGGCCTTGTAGATGTTCGGCACGAAGGTCTGCGGGTTGCGGTCGATCACCGGGAACCAGCTCGATTGGACCTGGACCATGATCCGGTGGCCCTTCTTGAACACATGGTCGTGGTCGCGGAGGGGAAAGTCCCAGGCGGTCACCTGGTCGGGCACCAGCGGCGTCGCCTGCTCGAAGCTCTTGAGGTAGCGGCCGCGGCGGATCTCCATCGCGATCGGCAACTCATAGCCGTTGAGGCCCTTGGCATAGGCGCCGAGCGCGGTCGGGGCCTTCTCATAGTTCTCCGGAAACACGTCGATCAGCTTGACGACGAAGTCGCTGTCGGTGCCGCTGGTCGAGGCCATCAGCTTGGCGGTGACCTCGCCGGTCACGATCAGGTCGCTCTCCAGCGGCGCGGAGACATAGCTGAGCACATCGGGCCGGTCGTCGACGAAGCGCTGGTCTTCGGCTTCCCACCAGCGCCAGTCGGGGGTGGCATAGGTGGCCGACATCGGCCGCGGGCGGAACGGCACCGGCCGCGCCGGATCGCTCACATAGTCGCGGCACGCCTCACCCGCCGCCGGGGCGGTGAAGCTGAGCGAGCCGTCGCCATGCAGGTACAGGCTGGTCGCCTGCGCGTTGGCGAGCGGGTAGGTCTGATAGGTCTTCCACTGCCACGAGCCCGACTGGAAGCTCTTGAGCGCGAAGTCGGGCTTGGTGCCGGTGCCGTGCAGCCAATAGGCGAAGAACGGCGCCTCGATCTGCTCCACGAATTGCGTGCCGCTGTCGACGCCGAACGGGATGCGCCCCAGGCTGTTCGCCGGCGACTGCCAGCTGCCGTGCGCCCAGGGCCCGGCAACCATCAGCGCCAGCTTGTTCGGATCGTTGGCGCGCTGCTTTTTCCAGATCTTCCAGCTGCCCCAAGGATCCTCCTGGTCCCAATAGCCGGCGACGTTGAGCGTCGGCACGGTGGTCTTGCCGAGCGCGTTCGACCAGACCTGCTTCTTCCAGTGCTCGTCATAGTCGGGGTGCTCGATCATCTCGCGATAGCGCGGCACCCGCCCCTTGAAATACTTCCTCTCGATCGCGTCGGGCGAGCCGGCGTGGAGGAACCAGTCATAGGTATCGTAGCGGTCGTACAGGTCGATTCCGTCGTTGGTCTTGTCGGCTTGGAGGCTGTTCACCCAGTCGCTGGCATAGGTAAGCCGCATCGCGCCCCAGCGGTGGAGATCGTCGTTCTTCCAATAATCGATCCACGCGGCCTGCGGGCTGGTCGCCTTGAGCGCCGGATGCGGCTTGGCGAGGGCAATGGCAGCAGTGAAGCCGGGGTAGGAAACGCCCCACATGCCGACCTTGCCGTTGTTCGGCCTCACGTTCTTCACCAGCCAGTCGATCGAATCATAGGCGTCGGTCGCCTCGTCGACCGCGCCCTTGCCGGTCTTCACTTCGGTGGAGAGCGTGAACGGCCCGCCTTCGGACGTGAAGCGGCCGCGCATGTCCTGGAACACGAAGATATAGCCGTCGCGCACCAGCGGCGCCCAGCTGTTCGGCACCCGGCCCGGCGCGGCATCGGGCGAGCCATAGGGGCCGCGCTGGAACAGGATCGGCAGCGGGCCGGTGGCGCCCTTGGGCCGCAGGATGACGGTGTGGAGCTTCACCCCGTCGCGCATCGGGATCATCGCCTCTTCGAAGGTGAAGGGCGCCTCGGTTGCGGTGGGGGTAAGCTGCGGCGGCGCGGCGGCCGCGAGTGGGGCAGCCAGCGCCGCGAGTGCTAACGTAACCAGCCAGTGCCGCATGTTCGTCGATCCCCCAGAAAGCGAGGGCGACGTGGTGCGACAAGACGCCGCCGGGATCAAGCCGGCGGCGCCCGTGTCACCTGTTAGTCGATGCGGTGTTCGCCCTTCACCCAGCGCACCGTGCCGGAGCTGGCGCGCATCACCACGCTCTCGGTGGTCATCTTGCCCTTCACCCGCTTCACGCCGGCGAGCAGCGAGCCGTCGGTCACGCCGGTCGCCGCGAAGATGCAATCGCCCTTGGCGAGTTCCTCGAGCGCATAGACCTTGTCGAGATCCTCAATGCCCCATTTCGCCGCACGCGCACGCTCATCGTCGTTGCGGAAGACGAGACGGCCCTGGAACTGACCACCGACGCAGCGCAGCGCGGCGCAGGCGAGCACCCCTTCGGGCGCGCCGCCCTGGCCCATATAGACGTCGATCGTGGTCGTCGGATCGGTGGTGGCGATCACGCCCGCCACGTCGCCGTCCGGGATCAGCATGATGCCGCAGCCGATGCCGCGCAGCTCGGCGATCAGCTTTTCGTGGCGCGGACGGTCGAGCACGCAGGCGATGATCTCGCTGGGCTTCACGCCCTTGGCGGCGGCGATCGCCTCGACATTCTCGGTCGGCGTCTTGTTGAGGTCGATCACGCCCTGCGGATAGCCGGGGCCGACCGCGATCTTGTCCATGTACACGTCGGGCGCATTGAGCAGATTGCCCTCCTCCGCCACGGCGAGCACCGCCAGTGCGTTCGGGCCGGCCTTGGCGGTGATGGTGGTGCCTTCCAGCGGATCGAGCGCGATGTCGATCTTCGGGCCCTTGCCGATCGCCGAGCCGACCTTCTCGCCGATATAGAGCATCGGCGCCTCGTCGCGCTCGCCCTCGCCGATCACCACGGTGCCGTCCATGTAGAGCTGGTTCAGTGCCTCGCGCATCGCTTCCACCGCGGCGGCATCGGCGGCCTTCTCGTCGCCGCGGCCGACCAGGCTGGAGGCGGAAATCGCCGCCGCTTCGGTGACGCGCACCATTTCGAGCACGAGGACACGGTCGAGAACATGGCTTGCGTTCGGCATCGGCTGGGGATTCCCTTTACGATTTGTGCACCGCGATACGGGGCCGGTTCCGCCCTGTCGAGCGGTGCTAGCGTTGTCAGGCCACTTGCCAAAGACCTTTAGTGATTTACGAAGAGTTTTAGGCTATGATTGCGTGGAATCGCGGGGGATTGACACGATGTTGCTGTCGCTGCTGCTGCTCGTTGCCCAACAAAACGCCGTGTCGACGCTAGTCGCTGACTATCGGGCGCGTACGCAGGCAGAAATTCCGTGCCGGACGCCCGCGGATCAGAGCGAGATCGTCGTCTGTTCGCGCCGGGAAGCTGACCGGTACCGGGTTTCCTTCGTCACCTCGAACCTGGGCAAGGATTCCGATGCGGCACGGCTCAATCGGCTGATCGGCGATCCCGTCCAGCAGGGTATCACGCCCTGCGGCGAGGGCGCCTTCGCGGTGAAATGCGGGAAGGTCGGCCTCTCCGCGACAATGGGCTTGGACGGCACCGTGAAGATGCAGCAGCGGGAGCTTGCGCCATGATCACACGGCTGCATTTGCAGGATTGCGCAACCAGCGGCGCCTCGGCGCGTTGCTTTGGCGGGACACAACAGGAGGGCTTATGTTGTTGATCGCACTGGCGCTCCAGAGCGCCACCATGGCGGGTGCCGTGCGCGCGGCTGAAGTCGCGCAGCCGCGGGTGATGCGCGCGACGCTCAAGCGCTCGGCGCGGCCGCATGCCGAACTCTCGCCGCTGATCAACGCCTGCGATATAGAGCGCGACTGCGGCACCCGCCAGGCGCGCAACCGCTTCCGCCTGACCAGCGCACAGGAGCCGCTGATCGACCGCAAGCTCGAGATGGTCCGCGCGGCGCAAGGGCCGAGCTGCAACCGCACCGGCATGCCGGTCTGCCCCGGCAGCGGCCGGCGGCTGCTCAAGCTGAGTTACTGAACCGCCGCCGAAACGCGGCTCATGCGTCGAGAATGTGCATCCACATCGGCTCGCCGGTGAGGCTCTGCGACCCCCGCAGCTTCTCCAATGCCTGGGCGATGCTCCATTCCGGCGCCTCGTGCGTGACGATCGCCACCAGCGCGCTGCCGTCCGGGCTGACGCCGCGCTGGATCAGGCTTTCGATCGAGACGCCGGCATCGCGCATCGCCGCCGCAATCTCCGCCAGCACGCCGACGCGGTCCGCCACGGTGAACCGCACATAGGAACGACCGCGCCGCTCGCCGCTGTCCGCGGCGGGCTGCGAGACAAGCGCGGCTGCCGGCATCGCGTAGGGCGGGCCGAATTCGCCGCGCGCGATATCGATCAGGTCCGCAACCACCGCGCTCGCGGTCGGGCCGTCGCCCGCACCGGCGCCCTGGAACAGCAGGCGACCGACGAAATTGCCCTCGGCCACCACCGCGTTGGTTGATCCGGTGACGTGCGCCAGCGGGTGGCCGAGCGGCACGAGATGCGCATGGACGCGCTGGAATAGGCCGTGCGGTCCGGCATCGGCGATGCCGAGCAGGCGGACGCGGTAGCCCAGCGTCGCCGCCTCGGCGATGTCGGCGGCGAGGATGTGGCGGATGCCGCTCGCCTTCAGGTCGTCGAACGCCGGCTGGGTGCCGAAGGCGATGCTGGCAAGGATCGACAGCTTGTGCGCCGCGTCGATGCCGTCGATGTCGAAGGTCGGGTCCGCCTCGGCATAGCCCAGCGCCTGCGCCTCGGCGAGAATTTCCGCGAAGTCGCGGCCCTCGGCCTCCATCTTCGAGAGGATGAAGTTGCAGGTGCCGTTGAGGATGCCATACACGCGGCTGATCTCGTTGGCCGCCGCGCCTTCGCGCAGGCCCTTGATCACCGGCACGCCGCCGGCCACCGCCGCCTCGAACTTGAGCGCGACCTGCGCGGTTTCCGCCGCATGGGCGAGTTCGAGCCCGTGATGCGCAATCATCGCCTTGTTGGCGGTGACGAAGCTCTTGTTCGCGCCCAGCGCCGCGCGCGCAAGCGCCAGCGCCGGGCCATCCGACCCGCCGACCAGCTCGACCACCACGTCCGCCTTGGCATGCCGGGCGAGTTCGACGGGATCGTCCACCCAGTCGAAGCGCGACAGGTCGATGCCGCGATCCTTGGTGCGATCGCGGGCGGAAACGGCGACCACCTCGACGGGGCGGCCGGCGCGGCGGCTAATCAGCGCGGCATTGGCGTCGAGCAGGCGAATCACGCCGCCGCCTACCGTACCGAGCCCCGCCAGTGCCACGCGCAACGCTTCCGCCATTCCTCGTTCCTCTAAAACTCTACAGCAAGACGGCGGCAGAGCACTTCGCCCGACCGCCGCCTTCCGTCCCTAGCGTCTCTCCTTCGTAGAAGGAAAGACAGATTTTGTCGTGACGGCGCGCCGCCACACTATGTTTATTTCTTGATCAAGCCGATCTCGACCAGTCGCTCGTGGAGATAATCATGCGCGGTGATCGGCTCCGGATAGCGGTTCGGATTCTCCGCGCTGATGCAGCCGGGCAGCGTCTTGATCAGAAAGTCTGGCGCGGGATGGAGGAAGAACGGCATCGAGTAGCGCGAATGGCCGCGCCGCTCCGCCGGCGGGTTGACGACGCGGTGCGTGGTCGAGGGCAGCACATGGTTGGTCAGGCGCTGCAGCATGTCGCCGACGTTGATCACCATCGCGCCCTCGGGCGGCTTCACCGCCAGCCACTTGCCGTCGCGGTCGAGCAGTTCGAGCCCGGCTTCCTCGGCGCCCAGCAGCAGCGTGATCAGGTTGATGTCCTCATGCGCGCCGGCGCGAACCTCGGGCGCATTGGCGGCGACCGGCGGATAGTGGAGCAGGCGCAGCACCGAATTGCCGTCCTTCACCGCGGTGTCGAACCAGTCGGGCGCGAGGCCGAGATAGCGCGCCACGGCCGAGAGCAGCTTGTCGCCCGCAGTGTCGAAGGCGGCGAACAGCTCGATGAAGGTTTCGCGGAAGCCCTCGGGTTGGGCCGGCCAGACATTCGGCGCCATCACGTCGCCAAAACGGTGCCCGGCAGCCAGTTCGCGCCCGATATGCCAGAACTCCTTGAGGTCGACATGGGTCGCGCCCTTGGCGATCTCGGTCTTGAACGGGGTATAGCCGCGCGCGCCGCCGCCGCCGGGGAGGAAATAGCCGCGCTTCTCCTCCTCGGGCAGCTCGAAGAACGCCTTGGTCAGCGCCCAGGCGCGCTCGATCAGCGCCTGCGACACGCCGTGATCGCGCACCACGGCGAAGCCGAAGCGCTGGAACGATCCGCCGAACGCCTGGGCAAAGCCCTCCGGATCGTTCGCCTGCGCCGCCAGCGACAGCACCGGAATTTCGGCCAGGGTATCCAACATCACAGTCTCCGAACGCAAAAACCGGCGGTTAGTCCCGCCACCACCGGCCCCACAAGCCTGGGAAGATTCCCAATGGCCGGCGCCCTGTCCCGATCGGGATCAGCGGCCGACCTGCATCAGCCCCTTGGTCTTGGCATCGCCGCTCGCGCTGAGCTGCAGCGCGAAGGGCTGGCCGTCATCGGTGGTACCGATCAGGTTATCGTCCTTCGTCGTCACCTTGAAGCCCTGCTTGGTCATGTTGTCGCGGAACCAGTCGCGCACCACCGTCGGCGCGGCCGGGCTCTCGAACTCGACGATCACCTGGCCGTCCTTGTCGCCGGTGCCGTCGTTGACCTTGAGGTTCTTCAGCGTCGACCCAGGATACAGCGTCACCCCGTCGATATCGAAATTCTTGGCGTCGAGCGGCATCTTGGGCAGCGTGATCGAGCCCTGGATGCCCGGCGCCTTGATCTGGATTCTGCCGTTCGAATCGGTGGAGATGACGCTGTTGCCGTCGCTGTCGTTGCCGTCGAAGTTGATGTTCGCGCTGCCATGGCACGCGGCGAGTGCGATCGGCAGCAACAGGGGTGCGAAACGGCGATTCATGCGGATACTCCTGCGGCGGTTGCACGTCGCAATGTTGTTGCGTGGGTACCTACGTCAACCGGAAAAAGGGTGACCTTAAGGAAGGCTTGGGCCATGAGCCGGGCATGAACGCCCCGCACCTGAGCACCGCCGCCGCCGGCCAGGCGCCACTGCGCTTCGCCGAGTTCGTCGCCCTTGCCGCCGCGCTGATGGCGCTGACCGCGATCGGCATCGATTCGATGCTCCCCGCGCTGCCGGCGATCGGCACCAGCCTGGGCGTGGAGTCGGCCAACCATCGCCAGTTCGTGATCACCGCCTTCCTGATCGGCTTCGGCACCGCGCAACTGCTCTACGGGCCACTTTCGGACCGGTTCGGCCGGCGCCCGGTGTTGATGATCGCGCTCGCCACCTATGTGCTGACCAGCGCGGTGGCGGCGATCGCGGGCAGCTTCACGCTGCTGCTGGTCGCACGCGTGGCTATGGGCACCGCGGCGGCGGGGTCGCGGGTCATCACCGTCGCGCTGGTCCGCGACTGCTATGCCGGGCGGGCGATGGCGCGGGTGATGAGCCTGGTGTTCATCATCTTCATGGCCGCGCCGATCTTCGCGCCCACCCTCGGCCAGATCGTCCTCGCCGCGGGCGGATCGTGGCGGACGATCTTCTGGGGCATCGGCGGGGTCGGCGGGCTGGTACTGCTGTGGTTCACGGCGCGGATGCCGGAGACGCTCGCGGCCGACGCCCGCCAGTCGCTGGTGCCCGCACGGGTGCTCGCCGACTATGGCGTGATGCTGCGCGACCGCGCGGCCGTGGGCTATACCATCGCCACCGCGCTGCTCTCCGGCGCGCTGTTCGGCTTCATCGGATCGGTGCAGCAGGTGATGGCCGACGTATTCCACCGACCCGAGCTGCTGACCACCATCTTCGCCGGGGTGGCGGGGACGATGGCGGTGGGGTCGTTCCTCAACGCCCGCATCGTGATGCGGCTCGGCATGCGGATGATCTCGCACACCGCCGTCAGCCTGCTCACGCTGATCGCCGGCCTGCATCTCGCCGTGGCGGTGCTGGGGCTGGAGACGCTGTGGAGCTTCGCCGCGCTGCAGGCGCTGATGATGGCGTGCTTCGGCCTCGCCACTTCCAACTTCTCGGCGATGGCGATGGAGAAGATGGGCGCGATCGCCGGGACCGCCTCCAGCCTGCAGGGCTTCGTCACCACCATCGTCGGCGCGCTGATCGGGGCGGCGATCGGCCAGGCCTTCGATGGCACCACCATCCCGCTGTACAGTGGTTTTCTGCTGATGGGTGCGCTCTCGCTCGTGGTAGTAGCGGTAACGGAACGCGGACGGATGTTCCGCCCGAGCTGAGTCGGAACGCAGCCGGGGCCAGCGCCGTTGCGCATTCGAACCCCGGCGATCCCCGCCGGGCCAGTGATGAGGTTTGGCGATGAGCGGCATTCAGGGTCCCGGCGATGACGGCTATGACGCGGAAGGCTATGACGAGAGCCAGCGCGCCGAAATTCTCGAAGTGACGGGCGACGGGCCGGACGACGGCGCGCTGCTGACCGACCTCAACCCCGACCTCGGCGGCAGCGAGGACGACGACGACGATCTCGACGAACTGTCGATGGCGGATGACGAGATCGGCGAGGAAGACGACGACGCCGACGAGGATGAGGACGACCTCGACGAGGACGACATCCAGGACGATTTCGACGACGAGGATCTGGACGAGGACGATCTCGACGAGGAACTCGACGATCCGGACGACGTCGCGCTGCGGCCCTGAGGCCGGCGGGGACAACCCCGCGGAACCGGCGCATCCGGTGGCTCGTTCGCACATCCCTGATGTGGAAGAGACCCGGATGCGCCTGACCCTTGCCCTGCTTGCCGCCTGCTCGCTCGCCGCCTGTTCCTCGGGCCTGCCGCCCGCGGCGGACAACACGACCAACGCCGCGAGCACCGCCGAGATCAACCAGACCGCGCCGGCGGCGACCGAACGCGCGGCGGGCAACGCGCAGCTCGAACCGCTCAACCCGCCTGCCCCCGGCCAGCCCGGCGGCCTGCCCGACGACCGCACCCCGGTGAGCGAGGCCAAGTTCACGCCGGACAGCGCGCAGGGCGCCGCCAATGTCGTGCAGACCTATTACGCGCTGATCGAAAGCGGCCGCTATGATCAGGCCTGGGCGCTGTGGAGCGACGACGGCAAGGCCTCGGGCGACGACGCCAGCACGTTCGCGGCACGCTTCGCGCCCTATTCGGAATATCACGCCAATATCGGCGCGCCGGGGCAGATCGAGGCGGGTGCCGGGCAGCGCTATGTCACCGTGCCGGTGCAGGTCTATGCGCGCATCAAGGCAACGGGCAAACCCTTCTACCAACTCGGCGAGGTGACGCTGCATCGCGCCGGCGACATCGACGGTGCCACGCCCGAGCAAAAGGCCTGGCACATCCGCGCGATCAAGTTCCGGGACGATCCGGGCAAGTCGGCGCAGTAATCAACCGCCGATGACGTTGCGAAGCAGCGCCAGATCGTCATTGTCGATCGGCTGCCCCGTCACGTCGGTGGCGTTCTCCGCCGGCACCGCATGGCTCGGCGCCTTGCCGACACCCGCGACGCTCACCGCGGTCCACAAAACGCCCGCCGCCCAGAGCAATGCCGCCCAGCGGCTGCGGAACAGGGCGGAGGGGCGGCGCGGCAGCATCGCGCGGACCCTGCTCCCCTTTCGGTGAACGCCGCGCTACGCTCCATGGTTACCGCCTGAGGATTCGTGATGCCCCGTTTCTCCCGCCAGATCACCGCGACGCCTGCCGACATCGATGTGCTGGGCCACGTCAACAATGCCGTCTGGGTGGCGTGGATCCAGGACATCGCGGTGGAGCATTGGGACAGCCTCGCCACCCCCGAGGACCAGGCCGCCTATGTCTGGGTGATCACCCGCCACGAGATCGACTATCGCGGCAACGTTCGCGTCGGCGAGACGGTGACCGGCGAGACCTGGGTGCCCGAGCCGCCGCGCGGCGCACGCTTCAACCGCCATGTCCGCTTCCTTGGGCAAGACGGCAAGGTGCGGGTGGAGGCGGTGACCACCTGGGCGCTGATCGACCGCGCTACCGGCCGGCTGCTCCGCGTACCCACCGAACTTGGCGAGCGCTTCGTCGAGGCGACACGCTGACCAAGCGAGTCGCCGATGCGACGAACCGTGGTTCGCGCCGTCGCCGAACTCGACTAGGGTGCACCCCCATGGCGTTCTCGCGTGTGTTCCCGTTGGCAGTGCTGGCCCTGCCCCTGCTGCTATCGGCCTGTATCTTCGGCAGCGGCAGCGGCGACAAACGCCCGGCCCCCACC
>NZ_QQWY01000058.1:0-25256 GCF_003950455.1 Sphingomonas sp. ABOLE | reverse complement strand
AAGCTCGCCAAGCTTATCCCGATGCCGGCCATAGCCGGAGCGCAGTAAGCGCCGGGCTTGCTCGTCAGCGGCGCTCAGCCATTATGCCAAACGGCGCTCGAAGCCGCCTTTTTCAACACAATCCACCAAATGCAGACGCGCGGTCCCCGAGTCTCACCCCGCGCTTTGCTGCCCCTCGAATACCGCCCGCTGCGCCGCGAACGCGCGCTGGAACGCGGGTCTCGCCTCCCCCCGCGCGATGTACGCCACCAGTCGCGGCTGCTCGCGTAGCAGGGGCGATCGGCCCAGCCGGCGCAGGACGCTGACCATCAGCAGGTCGCCGGCGGTGAAATCGCCGTCCAGCCATTCCGCTGCACCCAGCCGGTCCGCCAGCTGTTCCAACCGGGTGCGGACGCGGTCCTCCAGCATCGGCTGGCGCGCGGCGAACCAGGGCGTGTCGCGCTCGAGCATTCGCGCCATCGCCCATTCGACGATCGGCGGCTCGACCGTGCTCACCGCCGCGAACATCCAGGCGATCGCGCGGGCGCGGGCGGCCGGATCCTCGGGCAGGAGCCCGGCATGGCGTTCAGCGAGGTGGTGGACGATCGCGCCCGACTCGAACAACGTCAGCCCGTCCTCCTCACAGGTCGGGATCTGGCCGAAGGGCTGGCGGGCAAGGTGCTCGGCCTGCTTCATCTCGGCGAAGGAGACGAGGCGGACGTCATAGGACAGGCCCAGCTCTTCCAATGCCCAGCGAACCTGCATGTCGCGCGCAAGACCGCGACCGCGATCGGGAGACGCTTCGAAGGCGGTGAGGGTGATTGGCATAGTGCGCTCCCCGGTAGCGGTTGCCATGCTAGCGCGGGCCGGGAGCGTGCGGAATGCGCTTTCGCTGGCCGCGGCGGCATGGTCTAAGGGTGGCCTGCCGGGAGAGTATCCGATGTTGCTGGCCGCGTTGTTGATGGGCCTCTCGCCCCAGACCCAGGCGGTCGCGCCCGCGCCCGCCACTACGGCCACGCTGCAGGCGCCGCAGCAGGCGGCGGACGGGTCGCAGCGCTGGTCGGTGCTGGCGGCCCCCTGTGCCTCCGCGCAGACCGGCGCCGATCAGATCGTGGTATGCGGCAAGGGCGTCGATGCGCCGCGGCTGCCCCTGCCGGAGGAGCGCGGGCCGCCCGATCGGCCGATGCCGAGCAATCCCGATCGCACCGGCATCGGCGCGCTCAACGTCGTCGAGACGCCCTGCGCCGCGCGGGTGGGCGGGTGCCAGGTCGGGGTCGACATCTTCGGCGCGGCGACCACGCTGGTGCGCGGCGTCGGCAAGGTGATCAGTCCGGACAGCTGCTGCGAGGAGCCGGGCGAATCGCGGAACTTCTTCAAGCTGGTCGGCGATGCCGGCAAGGGCGTCGGCCGGGCGTTCAAGAAGAAGCCCGACAAGTCGAAGCGCGTGCCGATCGACCTCAGCGATCCGGTGCCGTTCCGCTCATCTCCAGCAGCACCGCCCACTCCTCCGGCCGCACCGGCGTCACCGACAGGCGCGACTGGCGCACCATCTCGAGGTCCTTGAGCCGCGGCTCGGCCTTGATCTCGGGCAGCGGCACCGGCTTGGCCAGCGGGCGCAGCGCCTTCACTTCCACGCTCGCCCACTTCCCGTCGTCGCCGTCGGGCTGCCAGGCGCGGGTGATCTCCATGATGCCCACCGCGGCCTTCTGGATGTTCGAATGGTAGAAGATCGCCTGGTCGCCGGGGACCATGTCCTTGAGGAAGTTGCGCGCGGTATAGTTGCGCACGCCGTTCCATTCGGTGCTGCCGTCGCGCACCAGGTCATCCCAGCCATAGACATCGGGTTCGGAGCGAAGGATCCAGTAGGCCATGCCGCCCGTTACCCAGCTAAACCGCGGCTGAACAGCCGGTTCCGTACCGATTAAGCCGCAATTGCGTATCGGAGGGCCATCGGCGCCGAGCGACTCGCCGGCGCCCCGAGGTGAGGAGCAAACAGCATGAACCAACTGGCGAAGAAGCTGGTGCTGGGCATCGCCACGGGCGCGAGCCTGCTGGCGGCGGTGGCGCCCGCGCAGGCGCAGGACTGGCGCTATCGTCGGCATTATTACCGCGATCGCGGCGGCGACGTCGCCGGTGCGGCGCTGGTGGCGGGTATCGCGGGCCTGGCGATCGGCGCGGCGATCTCGAACGACCGGCGCTATGACTACGACCGGCGCTTCTATCGCGAGCGCGGCTATTACCCGACCGACGGCTATTGGTACCGGGACAATTATCCCCGCTATCGCTACTATGAATATTGCAGCGTACGGCGCGTATGGGATCCGTATCTCGGTCGCCCGGTGCTGGTGCGCTACTGCGACTGAGCGTGCAGGCGCGCGACTATCTCTAGAGATGGGTCGCGCGCCGCGTAGGGCGCGTTAGGGTGGGCGCATGGCACCCTCCGAATCGCTCGACCCCGCCGATCCCTATGCGCGATCGGCCCAGACCTTCCCGGTCCTGACCGCGGAGATGATCGCGCGGGTGGCCGCCTTCGGCACCGAGGAAGCGGTGGAAGAAGGCGCGATGCTGTATCGCCGCGGCGACCACAGCGTCGATTTCTTCCTGTGCCTGTCCGGCGGCATTTCGATTGTCGATACCGACAGCGAGGGCGCCGAGCATGTCTTTCACGTCCATGAGGCGGGCCAGTTCACCGGCGAGCTGGACCTGTTCAACGACCGCAAGATCCTGGTGAGCGCGCGCGCGCTGCCCGGCACGCGGGTGGTGCGGATCGAGCGCGGCGCCTTCCGCCGGATGATGGCGGCCGAGCCCGATATCGGCGAGATCGTGATGCGCGCCTTCATCCTGCGCCGCGTCGGGCTGCTCCGCCACAGCGATGCCGGCGTGGCGCTGGCCGGGCCGGGCCACGGCGCGGACATGGGGCGGATCGAGACCTTCCTCACCCGCAACGCGATGCCGCACCGGCGGATCGATACCGATACCGATCCCGATGCGGCGGGCTTTCTCGAATGCCTGGCGCTGACGCAAGCGGACCTGCCGGTGGTGGTGCTGGAGGGGCGGGTCCTGCGCAACCCGACCAATGCTGCGCTGGCGGACGCGCTGGGCCTCGCGACCGCGCTCGACCCGGACCATGTCCATGACGTCGCGGTGGTCGGCGCCGGGCCCGCGGGACTGGCGGCGGCGGTCTACGCCGCGTCCGAGGGGCTGGAGACGGTCGTGATCGAGGCGGTGGCGCCCGGCGGCCAGGCGGGCACCAGCTCGAAGATCGAGAATTATCTCGGTTTCCCCACCGGCATCTCTGGCCAGGCGCTGGCGGGGCGCGCGCAGGTCCAGGCGCAGAAGTTCGGCGCGCGGCTGCTCGTCTCGCGCGCGGTGGTGCGGATCGAATGCGAGGAGCGGCCGCTGCGCCTGCACCTCGACGACGGCGCGACGCTGCAGGCGCGCGCGGTGGTGGTCGCGACCGGCGCGCGCTACCGCAAGCTCGACCTGCCGCGCTATGCCGAGCTCGAGGGTAACGGCATCTATTACGCCGCCACCGCGATGGAGGCCGGGCTGTGCGCCGGCTCCGAGGTGGTGGTGGTCGGCGGCGGCAATTCGGCGGGGCAGGCGGCGGTGTTCCTCGCCCGCCATGCCGCCCATGTCCATGTGCTGGTGCGCGGACCCGGGCTGGCGGCGACGATGTCGCGCTACCTGATCGACCGGATCGAGGCCTCGGACCGGATCACGCTCCATCCCTTCACCGAAGTGACCGCACTCGAGGGCGAGCGCGCGCTGACCGGGCTCGCATGGACCGACCGCCAGACCGGCGCCGTCGAACATCGCACGGTCGGCGCGCTGTTCGTGATGATCGGCGCGGTACCCAACACGACCTGGCTGGAAGGCTGTGTCGATCTCGACGATCGCGGTTTCGTGCGCACGGGGAGCGGCGAGACCTTCTTCTGTTCGACGGCGCCCGGCGTGTTCGCGGTGGGCGACGTGCGGGCGGGATCGGTGAAGCGCGTCGCCTCGGGCGTGGGCGAGGGTTCGGTGGTGGTCTCGGCCATCCACCGCTATCTTGAACCCGCGACCGAATGACGGCATGAGCCGGGCATGAGCGATACCCCTCCCGATCGTCTGTCGGTCAACCCGAGCAGCCCCTATTTCACCCGCGAACTGCTGGAGCGCGGCGTCGGCATCAAGTTCAAGGGCGTCGAGCGCCGCGATGTCGAAGAATATTGCATCTCCGAAGGCTGGGTGCGCGTGGCGCTCGGCAAGAAGACCGACCGCAAGGGCAACCCGCTGACGATCAAGCTGGTCGGCCCGGTCGAGGCCTGGTTCCAGAGCGGCGGCGAGGCGGCTGCGGCGGATGCCGCGACCAAGGACGAGGACGAGGACAACGCCGAGGGTTGATCCACGGCTGCCCGGCCCCGCACCCCGATGTGGGGCCGCATGCTTTTTCAGGCGTTCAGGCGCGGCGGGCGGTCACCGCTTGCGCAGCTCGCCGGCCTCCATCCCTGCTCCGACCCGTGGGTCTGCTGCATCTGCTCGCCATGGGGCGAGAGTTGGTCGCAGCTCCCGTTCGCTGCAGGTCCCCGCAACGAGGGCGACCGCAGGGTGGAGGTGCTGACCCCGCCGATACGGGCCGAGGATCGCGCGACGATGCCGATCGCCGGCTGGCGGGGCATACGGGAAGCGATGGGGCTGGGGCAACCCGCCTGAGCGCTTCAGATCGCGCTCTTGATCATCCCATAATGGTGCCAGGCGAAGATCGCCGCCGCACCCCGGTGCGGGCGCCAGGCCTCGGACCATTCGCGCGTCAGCTTCTCGCTCGGGCGTTCGGCATGGCCGAGGATGCGGCCGATCTCGATCTGCACCGCCAGGTCGCCCGCTGGCCAGATGTCGGGCCGCCCCTCGGCGAACAGCAGGTAGATCTCCGCCGACCAGCGGCCGATGCCCTTGATGCGGGTGAGCGCGGCGATCGCTTCCTCGTCGTCCTGGGGCAGCGCGGCGAGATCGAGCGCGCCGCTGGTCACCTGCTCGGACAGGCTGCGGGCATAGCCCATCTTCTGGCGTGACAGCCCGGCGCCGCGCAGCAGCTCGTCGCTGGCCGCCGCGAGCAGCGCGGGATCCTCGGCGTCGCCCAGCACCGCATCCAGCTTGTTCCAAACCGCGGTGGCAGCGGCGACGCTCACCTGCTGGCCCACGATCGTGCGCAGCAGCGTGGCATAGCCGGGCGCGCGGATGCGCGGCTCGGGATAGCCGGCGCGTTCCAATGCGGCGGCGAAGGCGGGTTCGAGTGCTGCCAATGCGTCGATCGACCCCTTCAGCTGGTCGGCGGTCAAGCCCATGGAATGGCTCCTTGAAACGGGCCCGGTTCACCGGCATGGACGCGGCGAACCAAGGAGATGCAGATGCCCCAGCTTACGGTCGTGACGCGTGACGGAACCGAACGCACGGTAACCGGCGAGGCCGGTCTCAGCGTGATGGAAGTGATTCGCGACAATGGTTTCGACGAGCTGCTGGCGCTGTGCGGCGGCTGCTGCAGCTGCGCCACCTGCCATGTCCATGTCGACCCGGACTTTGCGGACAAACTGCCCAAGATGAGCATGGACGAGGACGACCTGCTCGACAGCACCAGCGATCGCGACGCGACCTCGCGGCTTTCGTGCCAGCTGCCCTTCACCGATGCGCTGGACGGCCTGCGCGTGCGGATCGCTGCCGAGGATTGAGGACGGGCGGGGAGGGGAAACCTGCTCCCCCCGCTGTCACCCCCGCGAAGGCGGGGATCCTTTCGCCTGTGCGCTGGGGGCAGGAACCGCGGCTTCAGCGCCAATGGATTCCCGCCTTCGCGGGAATGACGGAAGGGCGCGTGCGGGTCACCGCGCTGCCTTCTGCCAGACGCGGACATAATCCACCTCCATCCGCGAGGGGAAAGCGGCGGGGTCGATGCCGTGGGTGCCGCCCCAGCCGCCCACCGCGACGTTGAGCAGCAGATATTGCGGCTTGTCGAACGGCCAGGTGGCGGGATCGCCCTTATGGTCGTTGTCGAAGCGCATATAGGCATGGCCGTCGACGCCGATCAGGATGCGGTCGCGGGTCCAGTCGAGCTGGTAGGTATGGAAGGCGGTGCAGGCATCCGCCACCCGGGTGGTCGCACCCTTCTGGGTGTGCTGGGCGTGGTTATAGGCGCCGGTATGGATGGTGCCGTGGACCGTCTGCGGGTCCCAGCCGACCAGCTCCATCATGTCGATCTCGCCGAGCCGCGGCCAGCCGCCGCTGCCATCGGTGCCGAGCAGCCAGATCGCCGGCCATAGCCCCTTGCCGCAGGCGAGCTTGGCGCGCACCTCGATAAAGCCATAGGTCCAGCTGGCAAGGCCGCGGGTGAACAGGCGGGCCGAGCTATAGTCCTGGCCGCCATAGTCGGACTGGCCGGTCAGCCGCTCGCGGCGCGCCTCAATGACGAGATGGCCCTTCTCGACCCGCGCATTCTCGGGCCGATTCGCGGGGTAATATTGCAGTTCCTGGTTGTACCAGCCCTCGCGATTGCGGGCGGTATCATAGGCCCAGCGTTTCGCATCGGGCAGAGGCCCCGAGTCGAATTCGTCCGCCCAGACGAGTCGCGCGCCCTTGGGCACGGCGATCGATTCGCTGGTCGCGGCGGGGACGGGCGGCAGGGCGGCGGTCTGCGCGACCGCCGCTGCCGGCAGGAACCAGGCTGCGGCGGCGGCCGCGCGTGCGAACCGCCGCCGGCGCATCACTTGGGCGAGAGCACCATCAGCATCTGACGGCCTTCCATGCGCGGATAGCTCTCCACCTTGGCCACTTCCGCCGAGTCCTGCTGGACGCGCTGGAGCAGTTGCATGCCGAGCTGACCATGCGAAAGTTCGCGGCCGCGGAAGCGCAGGGTGATCTTCACCTTGTCGCCTTCGCCGATGAACTTCAGCACGTTGCGCATCTTCACGTCGTAATCGTGGTCGTCGATGTTGGGACGCATCTTGATCTCTTTGATCTCCTGCGTCTTCTGGGTCTTGCGTGCGAGGTTCGCCTTCTTCTGCGCCTCGTACTTGAACTTGCCCACATCGAGGAACTTGGCGACGGGCGGGTCGGCGTTGGGCGACACTTCGACGAGGTCGAGCCCGACCTCGGCAGCCTGCGCCATCGCCTCGCGCGTGTACATCACGCCAAGGTTTTCGCCGTCCTGGTCGATCACGCGAACCTTGGGCGACTGGATGAATTCGTTAAACCGCGGCCCGTTCAGCGGCATCGCGGGCGCCATCGGGCGCCGGGGCATGGGAGAACGTATAAGACTGGCTCCTGTAGTTGATCAGCGTCCTATATAGACATGAATCCGTCGCGAGAGAAGGTCTCCTCGAGCCCATTCTGCAGCGATATTGCGCGGCAGCGGCTTTGCCCGAAAAAGCCCAGCGGGCTGCTGGGTTACTCCATCCTTTTCCTATAATGCCGGGAGGCGCGCGTGCACGCGCGGCCAGCAACGGGGGTCGTCTATGCAGTGGATGGTGCGAACGGCGGCATGTGTCGCCGCGATGACGAGTGCGGGTACGGCGTTGGCGCAGTCCACGGCGGGCGAGGGTCGGGTGAGCTTGGGCGTGACCGCGGGGACGCTGGGTGTCGGTCCGGAAGTGGGCTATCGCTTCAACCAGCAGGTCGGGGTGCGCGCGAACGGCGGTTTTCTCGGCATCGATCACAGCTTCACGTCCGACGGGATCGACTATCGCGGCCATGCCAAGCTGAGCTCGGGCGGGGTGATCGTCGACGTCTATCCGTTCGGCGGCGGGTTCCGGCTGTCCGCCGGGGCGCGGTATAACGGCAACGAGGCGCGCGTCCGCGCGACACCGACCGGGGCGACCCAGATCGGCGACCGCGTCTACACGCCGACCGAGATCGGCACCATCACCGGTCGCGCAGATGTCCGCGAATTCGTGCCGCAGCTGACGCTCGGCTATGGCGGCGGGCTGCGCAAGGGGTTGAGCTTTCACATCGAGGCCGGGGCGCTGTTCCAGGGCGCGGTACGCATTCGCGACTTCACCTCGAACGGCACGCTGGCGGCCGACCAGACCATTGCCGGCGACACCTATCGAACCGAGTTGGGCAAGCAGAGGCGCAAGCTGCAGGACCGCGCCGACGACTACCCCGTCTATCCGATTCTGCAGGTCGGGCTGAAATACCGGTTCTGAACGATCGGCGGGCGGTGCGCTTTCGTGCCGCCCGCTCAATCCAGCGTGTCGAGGCGGATGGTCACGTCCGGGAAGAGCAGCGGCGTGACCGGATCGTGCCCCTCATATTCCTCGACATCGATGTAGACGCCATGCTCGGCCGCGCGGTGGATGCGGATCGTCTGGCGGATCGCGTCGACCACCCAATAGTCGCGCACGCCGTATCTGGCATAGAGCGGCGCCTTGACGCGCAGGTCATAGGCCAGGGAGCTGTCGGCGACTTCGATCAGCAGCAGGATATCAGGGCCTCGCACGGCGCGGGGCCGTATGTCGCGTGTCCACACTGCCAGATCCGGCTGGACGAGCGTGTCTTCGGACAGGGTGACCGACGCCTCGACGAACAGGCGAGCATCGCCGGCCAACGCCGGCATAAGGGCGCGATTCAGCCGAGACTTCATGATCTCGTGCCAATCCGCCTTTGCTCCTGCCATCGGGATGATCTCCCCTTCGATCAGCTCGAAATCATCCTGCTCGGGCAATATCCCGGCTTCTGTGAGATCGTAGATCTCCTCGACCGTGAGGCGAGCGGGGAGGAGGCCCCGGCGCATGTTCTGGAACAGCGTCATGGGCGGAGGATAGCAGTTTTGCAGTGACGAGGCGAGGTAGCGTAGCGCTCGCCTCCAGCAATCCCCCTCCTGCTTGCGGGAGGGGGATTGCGGGGTCGGTCAGCGCAGGTCCGGCGCCAGCGCTTCGGCCTTGAGGCGTTCGATCGCCTCGTCCAGCGTCAGCATGGTCTGGCCCTGGCTGCCGAGCACGCGAAGTGCGACGGTGCTCTCCTCGGCCTCGCGCTTGCCGACGACCAGCAGGTTGGGCACCTTGGCGAGCGAGTGCTCGCGCACCTTGTAGTTGATCTTCTCGTTGCGCAGGTCGCTCTCGACGCGGATGCCCGCGGCCTGGAGCTTCGCCACAACTTCACGGGCATAGTCGTCGGCGTCGGACACGATCGTCGCGACCACCGCCTGCACCGGGGCGAGCCAGGTCGGCAGCTTGCCGGCGAAATGCTCGATCAGGATGCCGATGAACCGCTCGTACGAGCCGAAGATCGCGCGGTGGAGCATCACCGGCCGGTGGCGCTCGCCATCCTCGCCGACATAGGATGCATCGAGCCGCTCGGGCAGCACCCGGTCCGACTGGATGGTGCCGACCTGCCAGGTGCGGCCGATCGCGTCGGTGAGGTGCCATTCCAGCTTCGGCGCGTAGAAGGCGCCCTCGCCGGGCAGCTCTTCCCAGCCATATTCGGGCGTGGCGAGGCCGGCGGCGACCACCGCGTCGCGGAGCTCGTTCTCGGCCTGGTCCCACATCTCCTCGGTGCCGAAGCGCTTCTCGGGCCGCAGCGCCAGCTTGATCGCATAGGTGAAGCCGAAATGCTTGTAGACCCGGTCGGCCAGCGCGCAGAACGCCTTCACCTCGTCGACGATCTGGTCCTCGCGGCAGAAGATGTGGCCGTCGTCCTGGGTGAACTGGCGGACGCGCATCAGCCCGTGCAGCGCGCCGTGCGGCTCGTTGCGGTGGCAGCAGCCATTCTCGACCAGCCGCATCGGCAGGTCGCGATACGACTTGATGCCCTGCTTGAAGATCAGGATGTGCGCCGGGCAGTTCATCGGCTTGAGCGCCATCCACTGCGCGTCCTCGGACACCATCGGACCCTCGTCCTCGATGTTCGGGGTCTCGTCGGGGATGACGAACATGTTCTGGCGATATTTGCCCCAGTGGCCGGACTGCTCCCACTGGCGCGCGTCCATCACCTGCGGGGTCTTCACTTCCTTGCTGCCCGCGCCGTTGACCGCACGGCGCATATAATCCTCGAGCACGCGGTAGATGACATAGCCGTTGGGGTGCCAGAACACCGAGCCATGCGCCTCCTGCTGGAGGTGGAACAGGTCCATCTCCGCGCCGAGCTTGCGGTGGTCGCGCTTGGCGGCCTCTTCCAGGCGCGTCAGATGCTCCTGGAGCTGCTTCTTGTTCAGCCAGCCGGTGCCGTAGATGCGGCTGAGCATCGCGTTCTTCTGGTCGCCGCGCCAATAGGCGCCCGACACGCGGGTGAGCTTGAACGCATCCGCCGCGACCTTGCCGGTGGAGGCGAGGTGGGGGCCGCGGCACATGTCGAGCCAGGCGTCCTCGCCCTTGCCGGCGCGGTAGACGGTCAGCTCTTCGCCCTCGGGGAGCTCCTTGGCCCATTCGGCCTTGAAGCTTTCCCCTTGCGCCGTCCAGCGTGCGATCAGGTCGGCGCGCGACCAGACTTCGCGGATCAGCGGCTCGTCGCGCGCGATGATGCGGCGCATCTCCTCCTCGATCGCCGGCAGGTCCTCCTCGGTGAAGGGGCGGTCCTTGGGGGCGAAGTCATAGTAGAAGCCGTCGTCGGTCGACGGGCCGAAGGTGATCTGCGTGCCTGGGAACAGATGCTGCACCGCTTCGGCGAGGATATGCGCATAGTCGTGGCGCACGAGCTCGAGCGCGTCGGCCTCGTCCTTGGCGGTGACGAGCGCGAGTTGCGCATCGCCCTCGAACGGGCGGCCGATGTCGCGCAGTTCGCCATCGACGCGCGCGGCGAGCGCCGCCTTGGCGAGGCCGGGGCCGATCGCCGCGGCGATGTCCGCCGGGGTAGTCCCCGGGGCTACCTCGCGGACGGAACCGTCGGGCAGCGTAATGCGGAACATCTCGGACACGGGAAGAACCCTTCTCTTGGGTGTGAATGGAGCGCGGCTTATGCCCGCGCGGGTGCGATATAGGCAAGCGCTGGCGAAAAGGGCAGGGACGGGGGGATTTCGGGGTAGTGCGGGGGGCAGCGCGGGCATAGCCTGCGGGCATGGACGCCAGCCACCACATCGTCGCCATCCTGCCCTGCCGCGACCTCGACGCGAGCACCGCTTTCTACCGCCGCCTGGGTCTGGAGGTGGCGAGCGACCATGGCCATTACCGCATCCTGGAAGACGGCCGCGGCTGGCACCTGCACCTGCGGGAGGAACCGAACACGCCCCAGGCGCCGGACAATCCCTTCGGGCTGTACCTCTATGTCGACGACGTTGACGCGGTGGCCGACCGCGTGCGCGAGGCGATCATCCAGCCCGGCACGCCGCATGCGATGCCGTGGGGGACGTACGAGTTCGCGGTGTCGGATCCCGATGGCGCGCTGGTGCGGGTGGGACGGGTGTTGGCGGAGTGACCGCCGCACTGCGAAGAACGCGAGCCGTCGCCCGTAGGCGCTTGCCGCCGCGGCGGAGCCAATCGTCCAGCGTCATATCGGCCTGCTCGCCCAGCGGCCCAAGGGCTGAGAGAGCGAATTTCGACGCGGCGCCGGCCCGCGCGCGGCGGGTCGACCTGCACGGACTGTAAGGTTAGGAACAGGCGTCCGCCCTAAGGATGCCGATCATGCAGTCCCCGTCCGACCCGTCCCCCGCCGCCCTTCGCATCCTCGTCGTCGAGGACGATGCCCAGCTCAGCGCCCTGCTCGTCCGGCAATTGGGCACACTCGGCTACACGGTGGAAGCGGTCGCCGACGGCCGCGCCGCGATCGCCACGCTGGGCCAGGCGCAGTTCGACTCGATCCTGCTCGATCGCCTGCTGCCCGCGATCGAGGGCGTCGAGGTGCTCCGCCGCATCCGCGCCGAGGGCGTGGAGACGCCGGTGATCCTGCTCACCGCGCTGGGGCTCACCCAGGAGCGGGTGGAAGGCCTGGAGGCCGGCGCCGACGACTATATCGTCAAGCCGTTCGAGATCGACGAGCTCAACGCCCGCATCCGCGCGGTGCTCCGCCGCCGCAGTGCTCCCGCCGCCGACAATGCCACGCTGGCCGCGGGCGACGTGACGGTGAGCGTGCTCCGCCACCGCGTCACCCGCGCCGGCAAGCCGATCGAGCTGCAGAAGACCGAACTCAGGCTGCTCGCCGAACTGGTCCGCGAGGCCGGCAGCGTGCTCTCGCGCAAGATGCTGATCGAACGCGTCTGGGGCTATGACTTCGTGCCGGCCACCAACATCGTCGACGTCCATATCCTCAAGCTGCGCCAGCGGCTGGAGATGCCGGGCCTGCCCGATCCCATCGCGACGGTACGCGGGGTCGGCTATATGTTCCGCGCCTGAGCGGTGCCGCGCCGACGCCTCCGTTCGCTCGGCCGGATCGCGATCGCCTTTGCGCTTGCGCTCTCGGCGACGACGGCGCTTGCCGGGCTGGGCGTCTATCTCGCGCTGCTCGATGCAATCGACCATCAGGTGGATCTCCGCCTGCAGGGCGAGGCGCGCGAGCTGCTGGAGGGCGGCGCGGGGGTGCCCGAGATCGTCCGCCGCATCGCCCGCGAACGCACCGAGCGCGAAAGCGCCGATATCGGCTTCCTGCTGCGCGACCCCCAGGGGCGGGTGATCGCCGGCAACATCACGCCGGCGCATTGGCTGCCCATCGGTGTCTCGACGGTAACGGGCGACGCTGCGATCCCGGGCCTCAGCCGCGGGCGCGCCTGGGTGAAGCGGTTGCCGGGCGGCGAAACCCTGGCGCTGGTGGCGGAGAGCGAACCGATCGACCAGCACGATCACAAGCGCGGGCGCATCCTGGCGATCGGCTTCGGCGCGGTGGTGGCGCTGGTCCTGATCGGCACCTTCGCGCTGATCCGCGCGATTCGAGTCAACATCGCTGCGATCGGTGGCACGGCGGAGGCGATCATCGATGGCGATCTGCGCGCACGCGTGCCGGTGGAGCAGCCGGGCAGCGTGTTCGGCGGACTGGCGGTGACGTTCAACCGCATGCTCGATCGCATCGGCGAGCTGATGGCCGGCATGCGCAGCATCTCCAACGACATCGCCCATGACCTGCGCACACCGCTGGCCCGGCTGCACGGCCGGCTGGCGGCGCTGGCGGACGCCCCGGAGGCGGCACCGGTGCGCGAGGAACTGGGCGAGGCGGTAGCCGAGAGCGAGGAGATCCTCGCCATCTTCGCCGCGATCCTGCGCATCACCGAGATCGAGGGCGGCGAACGCCGGGCGGGATTCGAACGGCTGGATCTGGCGGCGCTCGCAGCCGAGGTGGGCGAGGGCCTGGAACTGCTGGTAACCGAGAACGGCCGAACCTTCGCGGCGCCTGCACCGGCGGCGGCCGTGCCGGTGGACGGCGACCCGCGCCTCCTTACCCAGCTGATCGTCAACCTGATCGAAAATGCCGTGACCCACACGCCCCCGGGCACGACGATCCGGCTGAACGTGCGCCGCGACGGCGACACGGCGCTGCTCTGCGTCGCGGACGACGGCCCGGGCATCCCGCTGGCGGAACGCGAGCGCGCCTTGCGCCGCTTCGGCCGGCTGGATGCGAGCCGGCACACGCGCGGACATGGCCTGGGCCTGCCGCTCGCGCTGGCGATCGCGCGGCTGCATCACGGCACGCTGGCGCTGGAAGATGCCGGGCCGGGGCTGCGCGTGGCGCTGCGACTGGCGCTCGCGGGCTGATCTTCAGGGGTCCGGGAGAAGGAAAAGGCGGCTGGTGGAGCTGAGGGGAATCGAACCCCTGACCTCTGCAGTGCGATTGCAGCGCTCTCCCATCTGAGCTACAGCCCCGCCGCCTTGGTCCCGGGCTGGCCCGGGAGGCGCTCCCCTTAGCGAGCCCAAACGGGCGATGCAACCGGCTTGTCGCATCTTCGCGCAGGATTCGTATCGCCGGCGACGAAGTGCCTGTGACGCAGGTTAAAATTCGGGGAACCCATCCGCCCCTCCGCTCGCTTGGACGATGCGTGACGGCAAGCATGCCGCAGCCGCCGAAATCTCAGCAGGAGAGATACGATGGACGACCGCAACAATCGCTACGGCCCCTATGGCCCCACCGGGTATAACGACAGCAGCAGCCAGGGCGACTATGGTCGCGATTACGGCGCGGGCCGCGATTACACCTATAGCAGCGCGCGCGACTATGCCGCCGCCGGTGAATATGGCCGCGGGCGCGACCGCAACCAGCGCGACGACTGGAACCGCGGGCGCAGCGAGCGCAGCAACCAGGATCGCTCGCGCTACGGGGCGCAGGGCTATGGCCAGCGCGACCAGGCGCGCAGCGGCTGGGACGGTGGTGACAACGACTGGAGCGACACCGGCTCGCGCAGCTACAGCAATTATGGCGGCAGCTATTCGGGCCAGGACCGCGACCGCGACTATGGCCAGCGCAACTATGGCAACAGCGACTGGGGGAGCCGCGACTCGTTCGCGCGCAGCTATGGCCAGCAGGACCAGGATCGGTCGCGCTACGGCCGCCAGGACCAGGGCCGCAGCGCTTATGGCTATGACCGCAATCGCGGCGAAGACCTGCGCGGCTATGACCGCGACCGCGGTTTCTTCGACCGCGCCGGCGACGAGGTCCGCTCGTGGTTCGGCGACGAGGAAGCTGAACGCCGCCGCCGCCAGGACCAGCGCTATGACGAGCAGCAGGCCCGCAACGAAGGCGCGTCGGACAGCCATTATGGCGAATGGCGCCGCAGCCGGATCCAGGAATTCGACCGCGACTATGACGAATATCGTCGGGAGAACGCGCAGCGCTTCCACAACGAGTTCGACAGCTTCCGCACCGAGCGGACCGGCCAGCGCGACGCGCTCCGCCGCGTGACCGAGCATATGGAAGTGCTGGGATCGGACGGCAGCCATGTCGGCACGGTCGACAAGGTGCGGGGTGACCGCATCATCCTGACCAAGAACGACACCGATGCCGAGGGTCGCCACCACTCGATCCCGTCGCGCTGGATCCAGACCGTCGACGACAAGGTGACGCTGCGCAAGACCGCCGACGAAGCCAAGAACCATTGGCGCGACGAAGAACAGTCGGGCGCGATGTTCGGCGAGGACAAGTCCAAGTCGACGGCGACAACCACGGATCAGACCACCACGGACAGCCGGTCGCAGGACTGGAGCACGACGGGTAATCTGAATTCGAGCTTCAAGGGCACCTACTAAGGGCATCTGAAGCGAAAAGAGGGGCCGCCCGGCATTGCCAGGCGGCCCCTTTTGCTTGGATCAGAGATCGACGCGGTCGGCGTGCATCACCTTGGTCCACGCCTTGCCGAACGCCTCGACGAACGCCGCCTCGGCATCGTCGGTCGCATAGGCTTCGGCCAGCGCGCGCAGCTGCGAGTTGGAGCCGAAGACCAGGTCGACGCGGGTGCCGGTCCATTTGGCCGCGCCGGTCTTGCGATCGGTCGCGACGAAGCTGCCGTCGCCCTGTGCCGTCCACTTGGCAGTGAAGCTGGTGGTCAGCAGGTTGCGGAAGAAGTCGTTGGTCAGCGTTTCCGGGCGATCGGTGAACACACCGTGCTTCGAGTCGCCATGGTTGGCGCCGAGCACGCGCAGGCCGCCGACCAGCACGGTCATCTCCGGCGCGGTGAGCGTCAGCAACGCGGCGCGATCGACCAGCAGTTCCTCTTCGGACCAGCCCATCGTGTCGCCGGCATAGTTGCGGAAGCCGTCGGTCTTGGGCTCAAGGGCTTCGAAGCTGTGCGCGTCGGTCTGATCCTGCGTCGCATCGGTGCGGCCCGGCACGAAGGGCAGCGCCAGGGCGTGCCCCGCCTTCTTCGCCGCCGCTTCCACCGCCGCCGTGCCGCCGAGCACGATCAGGTCGGCGAGCGATACCTTCTTGCCGCCGGTCTGGGCGCCGTTGAACTTCGCCTGGATGCCCTCCAGCACGCCCAGTGCCCTGGCCAGCTCGGCCGGCTCGTTCACCGCCCAGTCCTTCTGCGGGGCAAGCCGGATCCGCGCGCCATTGGCGCCGCCGCGCTTGTCGGTGCCGCGATAGGTGCTGGCCGAGGCCCAGGCGGTCTTCACCAGTCGCGAAATCGACAGGCCCGAGCCGAGGATCTCGGCCTTGAGCGCCGCCACGTCCGCCGTGTCGATCAGCGGGTGGTCGACCACCGGCACCGGATCCTGCCAGAGGCGCGGCTCGGCGGGCACTTCCGGCCCGAGCAGCTTGGCATGCGGGCCGCTGTCGCGGTGGGTCAGCTTGTACCAGGCCTCGGCAAAGGCATGGGCGAACGCTTCCGGATTCTCGTAGAAGCGGCGCGAGATCGGGCCATAGGCGGGATCGAAGCGCAGCGCGAGATCGGTGGTCAGCATCGTCGGGCGATGCTTCTTCGACGGATCATGCGCATCGGGGATCACTTCGCCCGCGTCCTTCGCCACCCACTGGTGCGCGCCGGCCGGGCTCTTGGTCAGCTCATACTCATACTCAAACAGGTTCTTGAAGAACCCCATGCCCCATTGGGTCGGGGTCTCGGTCCAGGTGACTTCGAGGCCGCTGGTGATCGTGTCGCCGGCATTGCCCTTGCCGAAGCTGTTCGCCCAGCCGAGCGCCTGCATCTCCAGTCCCGCGCCTTCCGGCTCCGGGCCGATATACTGGCTGGGGTCCGCCGCGCCATGGGTCTTGCCGAAGGTGTGGCCGCCCGCGATCAGCGCGACAGTCTCCTCGTCGTTCATCGCCATGCGCGCGAAGGTCTCGCGGATGTCGTGCGCGGCGAGCAGCGGATCGGGGTTGCCGTCCGGGCCTTCCGGATTGACGTAGATGAGGCCCATCTGCACCGCCGCCAGCGGGTTCGACAGGTCCCGCTCGCCCGAATAGCGGCCGCCCGGCTTCTCGCTGGTCTGCAGCCATTCGCGCTCGGGGCCCCAGTTGATGTCGCGCTCCGGCTCCCACACATCGGCGCGGCCGCCGCCGAAGCCGGCGGTCTTGAAGCCCATCGATTCGAGCGCGCAATTGCCGGTGAGGATCAGCAGATCGGCCCAGGACAGTGCCCGGCCGTATTTCTGCTTGATCGGCCAGAGCAGCATGCGCGCCTTGTCGAGATTGGCATTGTCCGGCCAGCTGTTGAGCGGTGCGAAGCGCTGCGTGCCCGAGCCCGCGCCGCCGCGCCCGTCGCCGACGCGATAGGTACCAGCGCTGTGCCACGCCATGCGGATGAACAGCGGGCCGTAATGTCCGAAGTCCGCCGGCCACCAATCCTGCGAATCGGTCATCAGCGCGAAGATGTCGGCCTTCACCGCGGCGAGATCGAGCTTCTGAAATTCGGCGGCATAGTCGAAGTCCGCGCCCATCGGATCGCCGGCGGGCGGGTTCTGGTGGAGCACGGTGAGGTCGAGCTGGTTGGGCCACCAGGTCCGGTTCGTCATCTCGAACAGGACGGCGTTACCCTCCATCTTGCCGCCATGCATCGGGCATTGGGATTCGGCGTTCATTCGGGCATCTCCTTGCGGTTCGGGCTATGATCTGCGCAAAGCCTCGCACGGCCAGAGCGATCGATGAAATGGATTAGTCCATCCACACTGATCGATCCCGCCGCTCATGTCAGTATATCCGAACGGATAGGGGTCTGCCATGTCGCGCAGACGAAACGATGTTGCGCGATGGCGGTTACCGACTTGGCTGGTTTGTCCGCCCGAAGTGGTTACACTCGTAACCAATCGTAGAACACAGCACCGGAGAGCTTGCACATGACCGACGCCACCGAAGCCGATCTGACCGGCGGCACCCCCCGCCCCCGCCCCGAGGGCGAGGTGGAGACGATCGGCGGCCGCAAGCTCAAGCCGGCGACGATGATGATGGGGCATGGCTATGATCCGATGCTCTCGGAAGGCGCGCTGAAGCCGCCGATCTTCCTCACCTCCACCTTCGTCTTCCCCAATGCCGCGGCGGGCAAGCGCCACTTCGAGGGCGTGACCGGCAAGCGCCCGGGCGGGGCCGAGGGCCTGGTCTATTCGCGCTTCAACGGCCCGAACCAGGAGATCCTGGAAGACCGGCTGGCGATCTGGGAAGAGGCCGAGGACGCGCTTGCCTTTTCCTCGGGCATGTCGGCGATCGCCACCTTGTTCCTGTCGATGGTCAAGCCCGGCGACACGATCGTCCATTCCGGCCCGCTCTATGCGGCGACCGAGACACTGATCGCGCGGATCCTCGGCCGCTTCGGTGTCAACTGGCTCGACTTCCCGGCGGGCGCCACCCGCGAGGAAATCGACGCGGTGCTGACCAAGGCGGCGACCGGAAACGTCGCGCTGATCTATCTGGAGAGCCCCGCCAACCCGACCAACGCGCTGGTCGACGTGGAGGCGGTCGCCGCCAGCCGCGACGCGATCTTCACGGGCGACACCAAGCCGCCGATCGCGATCGACAACACCTTCCTCGGCCCGCTCTGGGCGCAGCCGCTGCGCCAAGGCGCCGACATCGTCGTCTACTCGCTGACCAAGTACGCCGGCGGCCATTCGGACCTGGTCGCGGGCGGGGTGCTGGGCACCAAGGCGCACATCAACACCATCCGCCTGATGCGCAACACGATCGGCACGATCTGCGACCCCAACACCGCCTGGATGCTGCTCCGCTCGCTGGAGACGCTCGAGCTGCGGATGAGCCGCGCGGGCGAGAATGCCGCGAAGGTGTGCGAATTCCTCGCGGCACATCCCAAGGTGGAGAAGGTCGGCTATCTCGGCTTCCTCGAGCGCGGCGAGGACAAGCGCCAGGCCGACATCTATCGCCGCCACTGCACCGGCGCGGGATCGACCTTCTCGCTCTACCTCAAGGGCGGCGAGAAGGAGGCGTTCGCCTTTCTCGACGCGCTCAAGATCGCCAAGCTGGCGGTCAGCCTGGGCGGCACCGAGACGCTCGCCTCGCACCCGGCGGGGATGACCCACCTGTCGGTCGCCGAGGACCGCAAGCAGGCGCTGGGGATCACCGACAACCTCGTCCGCATCTCGATCGGCGTCGAGGATGCCGACGACCTGATCGCCGACTTCGAGAATGCATTGCGGGCGGTGTGAGGTCGTTGGCAGGAGCGCGGGCCTCGCCGCGCTCCTGCTTCGTCAGTTCAGGAAGGTCATCAGCGCCCGCTCGAACACCGCCGGCTGGTCGAGCATGAGGAAGTGCCCGCTGTCGCCCACGCCGCGGATCGTAGCGTTGGGCGCCCCGGCATATTGCGCGCGGTAGAGCCCGAGGACCTTCTCCTCGCCGCCGCGCGCCTCGGTCCAGGGCACGAGCACGGTAATCGGCGCGAGGATCTTGGGCAGCACCGGCCGCAGGTCGGTGGTCATGTCCTCGTAAAGCGCCTGTCCGCTCACCCGCATGTCGGCCCGGGCAGACCAGCCGGCGACCGTTTCCTGCGACGCGGGCTTCAGCGCATTCTGCCGCGCGATTATCCGGCCGACCTGTTCGGGAATGGGCTTGCCGTACAGGCTCGTCATCTGGGCACGCATCATCTCCGCCTGGGGCCTGATCGATTCCGGCGTGGCAGCGGGGGCGAACAGCGTACCGATGAACGGCAGCGCATCGACGACCAGCGCCTTCTGCACATCGCCCGGATGCGCACGCGCCAGCATCAGCGTCACCAGCCCGCCCATCGAATGGCCGACCACCGGCACCGCGCCCAGCTTGCGGGTCGCGATCAGCGTGTGGAGATCCGCGACGATGCCGTCGAGGATGCCGGGCTGCAGATTGCCGCGCGGATCCTCGCCGCCGAAGCCGTTGACCTGCACCAGATAGACGCGGTGGCTCCTGATCAGCTCGGGCACCACCCCGTCCCAGGTCGCGCGCGGGCTGGACAGGCCCGGGATCAGCACCACCGGGCTGCCGCGGCCGAGCACCTGCACCGAGATATGGTCCATCTGCACCAGCGTGTCGGCGGGCGTGGCGATCGCCCGCACCGGCGCCGCATGCGCGTGCTTGAAGAAGGCGTTGGCCACCAGCAGCGCAAGGAGGATGGCGAACCAGGGAAGCCGGTTGTCCCGGCGGCACAGGCAGCGCAGATGACGGTTCATTGGCCAGGCTCCTTGGCTGGATTGACGAAAATCTCTTCGATCGCGAGACCGAACAGGTCGGCGATCTTGAAGGCGAGCGGCAGCGAGGGATCGTAGCGGCCCGTCTCGATGGCGTTGACGCTCTGGCGCGAAACCTCCAGCAGGTCGGCGAGATGCTGCTGGCTCCACGCCCGCTCGGCGCGGAGCACGCGGAGGCAGTTGTTCATGCGTCGAATCCTACCCGGTCACGCCAGGCCATCAGGCATTGGGCGGCGCCCCAGCTCGCACACCAGATCGGGAACGCCCAGAACACGTCGATCTGGCCGATCGCATGGTAGATCTGGAGGAAGCCTAGCACCGCGGACACGGCGAGCACCACGCCGATGCCGAACAGCATCGCGGTGACGATCCGCTGGCGCAGATACTCGTCGGTTTCCTCGCGGACGTACAGCCCGATCACCACGAGCATGGCGATGATGGATATCGCCAGCAGGATCGAGAGCGCGATCAACGCAGCGCCGGTCGGCTGGAAACAGGCAACCAAAAGGCTCGTCGTCATCACCGTCACGACATAGCCGATCATCGTCGGAACGAAGCGCTTGAGATAGCGGCGGGCGGCGGGGGTTTTCAGCTGCATGGCAAGCTCCTGTCCGATGACAAGCAAGCTTTACGTCAACCACGCTTTACATGTCAAGCGTAGTTGACAATGCCAGGTCCTCCCCGTGCCGGGGAGGAATTTACGTGCCGAGCCGCGCCACCATGTCCTCGGCGAGCTGGCTGAGCGTATCGTCGCGCGCCCCCATCACCACGATGCGGTCGCCCGGGCGCGCCTGCGCCACCAGATGCGCCGCCGCCGCCTCGCGGCCGGGGATGTGCAGCGCCTGCGCGCCGGTCGCCGCGACATCGGTGACGATGTCGGCGCTGGTCACCTCCCGGCTTACGGTTCCGCCCTGATAGACCGGGTCCGGCAGCACCAGCAGGTCCTCGCGCCCGAGCTTCGTGGCGAACATCGCGACCAGTTCGCGCCGCATCACCTTGAGCGGGCCATAGCCGTGCGGCTGGAACAGCAGCAGCAACCTTCCCGGAAAGGCGTGGAGCGTATCGAGCGTCGCGGCGATCTTGTCCGGATTGTGCCCGAAATCGTCGATCACCGACACCCCGCCGGCCGTGCCGACCAGCTCGAAGCGCCGCCGCAGCCCGGTGAAGCCCTCGACCGCCGTGCACGCATCCGCCAGCGACACGCGGGCCGCCGTCGCCGCGCCGATCGCCGCCAGCGCATTGGCGACATTGTGCCGCCCAGGCACCTGCAGCCGCACCCGCCGCACCGTCTCGCCATGCACCAGGTCGAAGCCGATCGCAAAGGCCTCGGGCGCCAGGTTCCGCGCCATCAGATCTGCGTCCGCCTCCACCGCGAAGGTCAGCGTCCGCCCGCGATCGAGCCCCGCCGCCAGCGCGGCGCTTTCGGCATCGCCCACATTGACCACCGTCGTCGCCGCCTTGCCCGCAAAGGCGCCGAACAGCAGTCGCAATTCCTCCAGCGACTTGTGATCAAGGCTGACATTGTTGAGCACCGCGATCCGCGGCCAGTAATTGGCGATCGAGCCGTCGCTCTCGTCCACCTCGCTGACGAAGGCGTCTCCCGCGCCCACCAGCGCACTCGCGAACGGCGCATCGGGTCCTGCGAAATTCTTCATCACCGCGCCGTTCATCACGGTGGGGTCGCGCCCGCAGGCGTGGAGGATCCAGCCGATCATCCCCGTCACGGTCGACTTGCCGCTGGTCCCCGCCACGCCGATCGGCAACGACGAGGCGTTGAACAGGCTCGCCAGCAACTCGGCCCGCGACATCCGCGTACAGCCCAGTTCGGCGGCGCGCACCATGTCCGGCACGGTCGGCTCGATCGCGGCGGAGGCGACGACCACCTGCTCGGCCGACTGCACCCCGCTGCCGTCCTGCGGGAACAGGCCGACGCCGCGGCTGCGCAGCCAGTCGAACTTGGCCGCCAGCCGCCCGCCGTCGAGGCTGCGATCCGAACCCGAGACCCGGGCACCCCGGCCGGCGAGGATCATCGCCAGCGGCATCATCCCCGAACCGCCGATTCCTACGAAGAAGGTTGCTTTGCCATGCTGCATGGGCACGCTATCGGCGAAGCGAGGAGACCATACAAGCATATGCGGATCGGAGTCGTCGCGCCGGCGCGGCCAGTCACCCGGGAATCGTCTGCCCGCATGGCGGCATTCATGGCGCTCACCTACCCGGAGCACGAGATCGTGTTCCACCCGCAATGCTATCTCTCGGCGGGCCATTTCGCCGGCACCGATGCCGAGCGCGCGGCGGCCTTCCTGGAGTTCGCCAACGATCCCGTGATCGACGCGATCTGGTTCGCGCGCGGCGGCTATGGCTCGAACCGCATCCTCGACGCGGTGATGCCGCACCTCGGCGACGCGGCCCGGCGCAAGACGTACATGGGCTTCTCCGACATGGGCTTCCTGCTCGGCGCGCTCTACGCCCGCGGAATCGGCCATCCGGTCCATGCCTCGATGGCGAGCAGCATCGGCAAGAATGATGCCGGCGTCGATACCGGCTGGGCGCTCGGCTGGCTGATCGACCGCGACCGCCGCGGGCTCGACCCTGCGCTGGCCGACGGGCGCCCCGCCGCCGCCTTCAACCTCGCGATCCTGACCGCGCTGATCGGCAGCAAGTACCTGCCCGACCTCACCGACCATGTGCTGATGATCGAGGAAGTGGACGAGCCGCTCTACCGGATCGACCGGATGCTGTTCAATATGGCCCATGCCGAGCAGTTGAAGGGCATCGCCGGCATCCGCCTCGGCGCGGTGACCGCGATCGCCGAGAACGACCCGCCCTTCGGCGAGACGGTGGACGAGATGATCCTGCGCTGGTGCAAGGAGATGGGCGTCCCCTATCTCGGCCGCTGCGCGATCGGGCATGTCTCGACCAACCACGTCGTGCCGTTCGGCGTCGCATGAGCCCCGATTCCCAGGCGCTGCGGACATGCCACGGCGCGGTATCGCTGCTCGCCCACCCCGCGCCGATCGAGCGGCTGGAACGGCTGGAGGCGGCGCTTGGCACCGGGGTGCGGATTTATGAAGCGCGACGACGTCGCGGGAGTCGGCGGTGGCGGAGAACCACTTTGGTTCGCTACAGCAGCACCCGACATTGTGTCGTTTTTGCAGCAAATCTTTCTGGCATTCGACTCTAAGAGTCGGTTTGAGAATATTCGGTGATGTACGATCCGGCGCAGCATGCGGCTGCTGAGAGCCACCTGGATCATGACATGGGAGACGTCGAGGCGCTGCTCGTACTCGCGGACGAGGCGCTTCCATCTGGTTATCCATCCGAAGGTGCGCTCGACGACCCAGCGCCTGGGCAGGACGTTGAAGCCGGGACCCTTGTCGGTGCGACGGACGATCTCCAGCACGAAGTGGCGATACGCGGCAGCATCCATGAGGCGGGTGCGATCGTAGGCGCCATCGGCGAACAGGTGTTTGCGCCACGGCCACCGCTTGCGGATGGCCGCCACGATCGCCTGGGCATCGGCACTGTCGGAAATGTCGGCGGTGGTGAGGTTGACCGTCAGCAGCCTGCCGTCTGTCTCGACGGCGTGTGGCGCTTGCGACCGACGACCTTCTTGCCGGCATCGAACCCACGCTTTCCCGCCGCTGGCGCCTTGATCGACTGGCTGTTGATAAGGGCGGCGCTCGGGCTCTGCTCGCGCCCTTCGCGCTCGCGATCGAGCATCAGCGTGACGTCGTGGATCGTGCGGAACAGCAACCGGCGCACGAAGCGGCGGAACCACCAATATGCCGTCTGCCAGGGCGGAAAGTCGTTTGGCAGCATCCGCCAGCCGCCACCCGTCCGGGCAAGGTACCCCAATGCGTCGAGCACCTCCCGAAGATCGGTCTTCGCCTTTCGCCCGCGTTTCGGAACCGATGACGGGAACGGCTGGATGAACCGCCGCGCCTCATCCGTCAAATCGGATAGCGTTTCGCTCGCCGCTCAAATCCAGCCATCCGGCCTCGGCTCTCTCGCGTCCACATCCCGAGCTTGAATCACGCCAGAGCCGACCCATCAACCCATTCTCAAACGGTCTCTCAGAACAGTCCAGGCACCTCGCGCTGCGCGGTGTTCGGCCGTTCGGGCGAGAGGAGTTCGTTGGGCACGGAGGCGGCGCGCGCCATCGCGAAGCCGCCGATCGCGCTGCAGCTGCGCCCCGCGACGAAATCGAGCGCCGCCTTCACCGAAGCCTCGCGCACGTCGCCCAGCGGCTGCGAGAGGTCGTCGCTGGCGGCGCAGCTCGCCTCGACGTTGCTGGCGAGGCCGTTGAAATAGCTGCCCTGGCGATTGGCGTTCTGCGTAGCAAAGGCGATCACGCGCAGCCGGTCGTCGCACTCGCTTTTGTCGATGGCCACCTGGCCCACCGGCTTGCCATAGGTGTTGGTGCCGATCAGCCCCAGATTGGCGCGGAAATAGGGGAGCATGCCGTTGATCACCAACTCGCTGGCCGAGGCGGTGCTGCGCGTGCCGATGAAGGCGATCCGGGTGGGGGCGAGCGACTGGGGCTGGGGCGCGAACCTGTCGACCTTGTCGTTCGCCGACTTTTCGGGCCGGAAGCTGGTATAGGCAAACACGTCGGTCGTGGCGCGTCCGCCGCCGAGCAGATTGCCGAAAAGGACCGCGATCGAGACCAGCCCGCCGCCATTGTAGCGCAGGTCGACGATCACCTTGTCGATGCCCTGCGCCTTGAAATTGGCAAAGGCGCTGCGCAGCGCGGGATCGGCCGTGTCGATGAAGGTCCGCAGATTGACATAGCCGACGCGGCCGCCGCCGTTCGGGTCGGTGAGGATCTGCGCGCCGTAGCGGCTCGACACCGGGGTGAGGGTGAAGTCCGACTTGGCGAGCGTGACGGTGCGGACAGCACCGTTCGGATCGCGCACGCGCAGCACGCGGGTGGTGCCGTTGGTGTCCGGACCCAGCGCCGCCTGCACGCCGGCCGTCCCTTGCGTGCTGAAGAGCGTGCTCACGTCGCGCAGGTCGCCGTTGCTGGTGCCGATGGCGAGGATCTGGGTGCCGCGATCGATGCCGGCCTGCAGCGCGTTGCCGCCCTCGAAGCTCTCGGCCACGGTCAGCGTGCTGCTGCCGTCGCTGGCCAGGCGGAAGCCGAAGCCGGCGCTGGAGCCGCTGGTGTAATAGGCGGTCTCCTCGGCGATCGAGGTGAGGTAGGTGAAGTAGCGGTCGCGCCCTTGCGCGCGGGCGGTGGCGGTGAGCGCGTCGAGATACTCGTCGGCGGTGCCGTAGCCGGAAGGGTTGAGGCTCGTCGGC
>NZ_QQWY01000057.1:0-26252 GCF_003950455.1 Sphingomonas sp. ABOLE | reverse complement strand
GGCCTTGAACCACCGGATTGGGCCGCAAGCCGGCGACTGTGCGACCTGCACGGGCCGCGTCGATTCCAGCTGTCGCCGCTTCCGCAGCAGGGGCCGAACCGCCCGCTGCACTGACCGCTTGGTCAAGCGTGTAGACCGGCGCATCCTGCGCAACAGGCGCGGACGGTCCGACCTGCGCCTGCGCCATCGTGGCGCAAGACGCTGCGGCCAGCATGGCCGCGAGGATACGATTCATGAAAATAGGACTCCTGACGATGATCGACAGGGGCGCGCCAACGCACGCCCAAATCGGACGTCAGGCTTGGGGGGGCCTCAAATGGACCATGCCGGTGCGGCCGTCGAGCGACGCAGAGGCGGAGATTGTCGGCTTGGGCACTGTGAGGACGGGGGTATATTCCATCGTCGTGCGCGCAGGCGCGCCGACGTCGTGTCCGTGACAATAATTGTGATGATGCGGGACATTCTTGTCCGAGTCCGATGGCACCTGATCGATGTCACCGGCGGTATGGACCGTGAACTCAACGCCCGCGATGCTTCCCCCCGCCAGATCGGCGGCATGGGCCATGCCGGAGAAGCTGGTCAGGACCAGCATCAGGCATGTCAGGAAAGGCAAAAAGGCTCGCACTAGCTTGCCTCTATCACGGAAGGGTTTTCATGTCATTGCACTAATTCGAACCAAGGGTCACTGAGCCGGAACCCGAGCGGGATCGGTCGCGCCCGTTCCAGGCGAACCCGACCGCAATGGCGACCGCCATCAGGAGTTGCGCCAGCACCGATTGCCAAGTGGGAAACACGCCGAGCATCGACAGCCGTGGCACGTCCGCGAGCGGTGCGATGTTGATAAGGCCGGCTTCCTGGAGCGCGGCGACGCCTTTACCCGCCAGCACGACGGTCAGGACCGCCATGAGCCAGGAGCTATAGCGGAAGAACTGCGCGATCGGCAGCTTGCGACTGTAGCGAAGCATGGCCCAAGCGATCAGGCTGAGCAGTCCAATCGCCGACCCGGCCCCCGCGAGAAGCATCCCGTTGTCACCTTGCGCCGAAAGCGCGGCATAGAACAGGATCGTCTCGAAGACCTCGCGATAAACTACGACGAACGCCAGCCCGAACAGGAACCAGCCCGACCCGCCCGAGAGCGCCCGCGACATCTTCTCGCGAATATAGCGCTGCCACTGATCGGCCTGCGCCTTGCCGTGCATCCAAATCCCGACCGAGAGCAGCACGACCGCGGCGAACAGCGAGCCAAACCCTTCCGTCAGCTCCCGGCTCGCACCGCTGATCCCGATCGCATAGGTGGCGACCGCCCAGGTGATCCCGCCCGCGATGATCGCGCTGACCCAGCCGCCATGCACGTACCGCAGCGCCTCGCCGCGCTCGGCTTTACGCAGGAACGCGATCATGGCGACAACGATGAGCAGGGCTTCGAGCCCTTCACGCAGCAGGATCGTGAACGCGCCCAGGAACGTGGACGCTTCGGTGGCGGCATCAGGCGCGAGCGCCGCTTCCGCATCGTCGAAAAGGCCGCCCAGTACTGCGACCTTCTCCGCGAGATCATCGGGCGACGCGCCCCGGTCGATCGAGGCGCGGAACTCCCCCATCGCGCCCTCGATTCGACCCATCAGCGTCGCGTCGCGCGCGGTGAGTGTTGGCTCGATCGGCTCGAACCCATCGAGATAGGCCGACAGCGCCAGCTCTTTCGCCATGCGCGCATCGCCGCGCCGCGCAGCCGCCACGCTTTCGGCGAGTTTGGCGCGGGCGACCGCGAGCGAGCCGGGAGCCTGTTGTATCACCTGTTCGGGATGACGACGCAGGAACGCGAGCACTGGGTCAGCCTTGGCGTCGCCGATCGCCGCGCCGAGCGCGGCCGGGGTGAGCGCGACCAGGGTTTTCAGGTCCGGAATGCGCCGGCGAAGGGTCGGGTCGGATTTCCAAAGCCGCTCGCCTTCGCGCGCCTGCGCATCCGTGAAGGCGAAGCTCCCGGCTCGGAATGCTAACGCCCAGCGCTGATCGTTGGGCAGATCGGCGAAGCTCTGCATCGCGGTCCCGTCGATGCCTTGCGTCACCACCTGATAGAGCGCGAACACGCTGCGCTGGTGCGCGCGCTCGGCATCGGTGAAAGCAATCGGGGGCGTAGCGAGCTTGGCGGCGTCAGGGCCACGGCCGTTGCCCGTCATCCCGTGGCAGGACGCGCAGGATTGTCGGAACAGTGCATCGCTGGAGACGAGGTTCGGAGCCTTATCGGGCGCGAGCGGCACCGGGTAGGCGCGCAACAGATCGGCCGCGAGCCCGTGCGCCAATGTTGCCACCTGTTCAGTCGGTCCCTTTTCCGCGATCACCGCCTGGAGGTTGGCAGCCCGCTGGATGAGGGCTTGACGCTCCGGCTTCGCCGGCAGGCCCTGAAGCCGTGTCGAGACCGACGCGGCGAACTCCGTCATCTCGGCATATTCCGACGTGCTCTTGATCCGACCGTTGGCGACCGCGCCGCCATAATCGACGGCCATATAGTCGAGCAGCCGCCATGCGGTTTGCACGTCGCCGGGTTCGGCGATTGCCGCAGCAGGGATCAGCAGCGCCGCGAGCGCGGAGAGCAGCCGCAACGAGAGCATTGCCCGGATCAACGCGAGCAGACGCACTACCGCTCTCCCAATTCGCGCCGAGCGCCAGTGACGATTTCATAAGCGGAGTGGAGGAACAGGAGGGCGATGAGGCCGGCGACGGCGAGGTCCGGCCAGGCGCTTCCTGTCCACGCCACCAGACCGGCCGCGGCGATCACCGCCACGTTGGCGAGCGCGTCGTTGCGGCTGAACAGCCAGATCGCGCGAACATTGGCGTCCCCTTCCCGGAAACGCGCAAGCACCAAGGCGGACACGACATTGATCGCGAGCGCGACAACGCCGATTGTGCCCATCAGTTCGGCATCGGGCGCGGTTGCGTTCAGGGCGCGCCAAATCGCGAAACCGATTACGCCCACGCCAAGCGCACCGAGAAACAACCCCTGCGTCAGCGCGACCTTTGCCCTCGCCCGTGCGGACCAGGCAAGCGCGAGAAGACCGATAAGGCTGATCGACCCGTCCCCGAGAAAATCGAGGGAATCCGCTTTCAGCGCTTGGCTATCGGCGATGAACCCGCCGAACAGCTCGGCGACTCCGAAGCCGAGGTTGAGCACCACGACGGTCAGCAGCGCACGGCGATAGGCCGGATCGGTTTGCGCGCGCGCGGGCTCCCCGTGGCACCCGCAGCTTTCGGTAGAAGCATTCATGCGGCCTTCCTTACCACCTCCAGTCGCTGTAGAAGCAAGCGAAATGTGCGACACGTTCGCATAAGCAAGGATGGCATGATGAAGCCGGTGATGATTGGGCAGCTCGCCAGCGAGACCTCGACGAAGGTGACGACGATCCGCTTTTATGAGTCGATCGGGTTGCTCCGATCCGCCCCTCGCACGGCGTCGGGTCGCAGAACCTACGATGCCAGTGACATTGAGCGTTTGCACTTCATCCGCAACGGTCGCCGGCTTGGCTTCTCCGTCGACGAGATCCGTTCGTTGATGGGGCTGGCGCAGAACCCGGACCAGGATTGTGGTGCCGCCTCAGCTATCGCTGCTCAGCACCTCAAGGATGTGGAGGAGAGACTGGCGCAACTCGCGGTGTTGCGGGATGAGTTGGCAATGCTCAGCCAGAGCTGCACCAAGGCGCGCATGGCCGATTGTCGGATCATGAAGGCGATCGGCAAAGGCCACCCTCAAGCCGATCAATAATAATCGGCCAGCCTGAGCTCGCGCACATCACCCGAGGCCATCGTCAGCTTTACGAGGGTGCCAGCAGGCCGGGAGCGCACTTGCCAGAGCTCCCCACGCGTATAGTTCGCATCGATCGAATGGCCGTTCACCGCCACGATCCGGTCGCCGACCGCCCAGCCAGCCTTTTCCGCGGGACTGTTCGCCGCCACATGAACAACGGTGAGCGCCGTTGGTGAGGCTGCGAGGCCAAGGCCGCTACGGTCCTTCAGCATCGGCAGGCGACGACGAGGACCGAGTGGCCGGAGCCACACGAATCCGGCGGTCACGTCGAACACCACGTCGAATTGAGCGATCAGCGGTAGGCCGACATTGCCAACCGTGCTGGTGGAGAGCCAAGCTCTCATCCCGAGTGTGGGGACGTTCGAGACGCCAAGCCCTTCGATGTTGATGTTCTGGATCGTGAAAGCATCGTTGATACGCACACCATCGACGCCGCCGATCGCCGCGGTCGAGACGAGCTTCCCGTTCAACAGCCCTTGATCGCGGGCATAGGCCGACGAGAGCATCAGCGCGGCCGAGCTGCCAAGATCGATCATCAAGGGCACGGGAGGCAAACCCGAGACGGAAGCTCGAATGAACAGCTCCTGCTTGGCACCGCGCCCGAGCGCGACAGCGCGCCAGTCGGGACCGGCGAGAAACGTGCCTGACTTGACGACCGCCATACGCCTTTTCGCGAAATCGAGCGCGATGCAGCTACCCGTGAACATATCGGCACCGAGGAGGATATCGATCGGTCGTCCGAAGGCCGCCGACACTGAACTCAGATCACCAACGACGGCAAAGGGTAAGCGACGGGTTTCGCGGGCGAGCTGTACGTCGATGTCGCGGACCAGCAGCACCGGGGCCTTGGCGCTCAGCCCGCTAATCATGCGCCGCTCACCATCGTTCAAGCCGAGCTTCGCCGCGAGCGCCGTGCTCATGATCGACGCGCCGCTGCCACTGTCGAGGACCGCCCGCACCGGCACTCCGCGCACTTGTGCCGAAACAAGGAGGGTATCACCCGTGCCGACTTCCAGCGGCTCCCATTCGAGGTGAGCCGCACCGAAGTTCCACGAGCCCGCAGACCGGGAAGTCTGTCGCGCGAGCGTTGGAGAACCGAGCACCAAGCCGGTTCCACAGGCCACCAGCCGCGCCACTAATGAGCGTCGAGACATACCGATTGCTTCAACACGGGCCGTCAAAAAGCCACCTCCAGCCCCCCGTCCGCAGGAGAGCAAATTGCGGTTACATGCTCCAGCCACTGGAGGAGCAAGTGCTTTTGGTGCGCCCGAAAATCCTCAGAAGCGCTTGGAGAACTTTAGATGAAGGATGGTGCAGACCGCTTAGATGCCTTCCCGATAACGAACGGTTCCGGGGGACGCTGGGCCGATCGGGACCGCGAACGGTGTAAACGCTCGCGCTAAGTGGCGGCATTCTGATCGCGCTATTTGTCGGCGAGCGTCGCTACGCGGCTACCGGCTTGGTCTCGGCCGATCGCACATAGGCGTAGAGTTTTGGCTTGGAGATGCCGAGCATCGAGCAAATCTTGGCGATCGGCATCGTGTTCTCGTGGTAGAGCCTGACGGGCAGGTCGCGCTTGTCCTTGCCGAGTGCGGCCGGCCGGCCACCCTTCTTGCCGCGAGCGCGGGCTGCGGTGAGACCGGCCTGGGTCCGCTCGCGGATCAGGTTGCGCTCGAACTCCGCCAATGCCCCGAACAGGTGGAAGGTAAGCTTGCCCGACGTGGTGGTCGTGTCGATCGCCTCGTGCAGGCTCAGCAGCCCGACCTTTTCCTCGTCGAGGTAGGTCATCCATCCGATCAGATCACGGAGCGAGCGGCCGAGCCTGTCGAGGCGCCAGACCACCAGTGTGTCGCCGGCGCGAAGCAGCTCCTTCACCTTTTCCAATCCAGGGCGAGCGGCAGTCGCCCCGGAGGCCTTGTCGGTGATGACCTTCTCGCAGCCGGCAGCCTTCAGCGCATCACGCTGGAGGTCCAGGTTCTGCTCGGCGGTCGATACGCGGGCGTAACCGATTTTCATGCGTAGGGCCGGTGGCGCCCCGATCGGGCGCGGTTTGGGAAGAAAGTCGTCATCGGCAGGTCTATGTTGCCCTAGTTTTCTTTACCGGGTAGATTTACGTCGAACAGGCCGGTTTGGCAACGCGAGCGGACTCGCATGGCGATGGGCAGGCAAATCTCCGTTTTCCTTACCTGCGACACGGACCGTCGGCGGTGACGCATCCGGCGCTTGTCCCGCCGCTGGCGATCGAGCGCTACCGCGTCCTTGAACCGCACCTCGCCGATGGCATCCCGCTCGCGGACCTCGCCCGCACCGGCACGCTGAGCGAGCGGACGTTGCAGCGCTGGCTCGGGCGCTACCGTGCCGAAGGACTTGCCGGTCTCGCGCGTCTGCCGCGCAACGATCGGGGCAGGCTGCACCTGCCGGAACATCTGGTCGAACTGACCCGCACTCTCGCCACCAAGCGCCCGCGACCCCCGGTCGCCGCCATTCACCGAAAGGTGCAGGAACTCGCCATCGCGCATGGACACCGAACCCCCAGCTATGCGGCCGTCGCGCGTGTCGTCAGGGCGATACCGGCAAGCCAGATCGCCGCAGCCTCCGATCCGGCCGTCTACCGCGACCAGCACGAGCTAGTGCATCGGCGCGAAGCCGCGACCTCGAACGAGATGTGGCAGGCCGATCATACCGTTCTCGACATTCTCGTGCTCGATGATGCCGGAACCCCGGTGCGTCCTTGGCTGACCGTCATCGTTGACGATCACAGCCGAGCCATCGCCGGTTACTTCCTCAGCCTCGATGCCCCCAGTGCCCTCAACACGGCGCTCGCCTTGCGGCAGGCGATCTGGCGCAAGCCCAATCCCGAATGGATCGTCAGCGGCATTCCCGAACAGCTTTACGTCGACAACGGCTCGGATTTCATCTCCGAGCATATCGAGCAGGCGTGCATCGCCCTCAAAATCCGCCTCATCCATTCGCTGCCGGGGCGTCCTCGCGGGCGCGGCAAGATCGAGCGGCTGTTCCGCACCATCAACGACATGTTCCTGCCCGACCTGCCCGGCCACCTGATCGCGGGCAAGCCGCTGTCGGCGCCAGTGCTCACGCTCGACGAGCTGCGCGCCCGCTTCGAGGCGTTCGTGTGCGGCGTCTATCATCGTCGCCCGCATGGCAGCACCGGCGAACCGCCGATCACGCGCTGGCAGAAGGGCGGGTTCCTGCCCGCAATGCCCGACAGCCTTGAACAGCTCGACATGCTGCTCGTGCACGTGCCCAAGCCCCGTAAAGTGCTGCGCGACGGCATCCGTCTGATGGGCAGGCGCTATGTCGAACCCACGCTCGCGGCCTTCGTCGGCGAGCAGGTCGAGGCGGTCTATGACCCCCGCGACCTGACCGAGATCCACGTCTACCACCAGGGCCGGTTCGTCTGCCGTGCGCTCAGCTCCGAGCACGCTGGGCACCCGTCGTTGCGCGCGATCCAGCGCGCCCGGCGCGGCGCGAAGGAGCGCGACAAGCAGGTGCCTGCCCCCACGGAGACCTTCGATGGCGACCAAGAGGATACGGCTTCCCGGCCCACCACCTACCGAGGGCTCCGGCTCTACGCCGCTGACGATTGAGTTCCTGGTCGAGCAGCCGTTCCTGGCGACCCGCGAACATGCCCGGTTCGTCGAGTTTGCCGAAGCCTGCGCGCACTACCGCTATATCGGCGTGTGTCATGGCCGGCCGGGCGTCGGAAAGACGCGATCGGCGCGCGAGTTTTCCAGCTTCCCCGACCTGGGGGAATATGCCGCGCTCCGTCCCATTGCCGCGCTCCTTGGCGAAAAGGTCGCTCGCTGCCGCGCCGTCTTCTACACCGTGTCGGTCAGCAACACGCCCAAGACGATCGACGCGGTGTTGGGCCTCAACCTCATTAAGCTGGGCTATGCCCGGCTGACGGTCGCGGGCGGCTCGCAGGACGAAATCACCCATGACGCCGCCCGCATCGCCTGCCCCCTCGTCATCGTCGACGAGGCCGACCGCCTGACCATAAAGTCGCTCGAACATCTCCGCGACATGGCCGATCGCCACGGCTTCGGGCTGATCCTGATGGGTATGCCGGGCTTGGAGAAGCGCCTCGCCCGCTATGCCCAGCTCTACTCGCGGATCGGCTTCGTCCACGAGTTCAACCCGCTTACCGAGACCGAAATGCGGCTGCTGCTCGCGACCCACGCCGGCGATTTCGGGATCAGCTTCGACCCGGCCCAACTCGACGCGATCGAAGCGCAGGCAGCCGTGATCCGCATCACGCGCGGCAACTTCCGGCTCATGGAGCGCCTGTTCGCGCAGATGCGGCGGATCATGACCCTCAACCGCGTCGAGGAGGTCACCGCTGACATCGTTCAGGCCGCGCGCGATTGCCTCGTCATCGGACCCGGCAACTGACAAATAGCGCGATCAGAACGCCGCCATTTAGCGCGAGCGTTTACACAGGATAAGATCCATACCGTTTCCGGAACCACTTTCTTGTTTCCTCTTCGAAATTGGACTGTGCTGATGAGTTTGAGCGATGGTGGCTTCGCTCATACACTACGCGCTACCAGGCCCCTGCCCGTTTCTTAGGCTTAACGTTGTAGCTCAAGACCCCGGGGGCTCAGCCTCCCTTCTCCGGTTCTTGCCGCTGCGCTAATCCCTCGATCTACCTGCCGCCGTCGTGTGGTCGCACGGCATCATCCAAAGACCTATTTAGGCCGTCATGACTAGCCAATCTTCGCCATAAGGCGCCCCGCCGCCCCCTGCTCTGCCGCGAGATTGCGATTATAAGCGAGCGGCATCCGCGGCGACTTCCACCGCAGCGCGTCCATGATGCCGGCCAAATCCTCCCCGCTGGCGAACAGGTCCTGATTGAGCCCGATCCGCGTCGAGTGCGCACTGATCCCCTTCAGCAACCGCGCCAGATCGTCCGCCGTCAAATCGGGCAGCGCGCCACGGTCGAACGCGCGGCCGATGATCGACCGAAAGATTGGTCCGATCGAGCCCGGGTGCAGCGCCACGGTGCCGATGTCATATTCGACGCGCGCCTTCACCGCCGGCTTGGACAGCGTCTTGCGCAGATCCCACGTCTCCCGGCCCGAGATGCTGTCGATCGGCCGACCGCGCACGGCTGCCCGCGCCTTGTAGCGCCGCACCTGCACCCGCCGGAACAGCGGCCCTGTCGTGATCCCCGCCGCTTCGGTCCACGCCGCGATCGCCGCGACGGTGCGCGGGCTGAGGTAGGCGGTCGCCCCGTCCCCGTCTTGATCGCCCTTATGACGCAGAATCTGCAGCAGCCGCGCTTCGGGATCGATCGCCTCCTCAATATGCTCAATGGCGACCGCCACCAGTTCGGAGGCGCGCAGCCCGGTGTCATAAGCGGCCGATAGCAGCGCCCGATCACGCAGCCCCGGCAGATCCTCGCCACAACTCTCGAGCAGCGCGCGGATGTTGAGCCCCCGCGCCTTGTCGCGCTCGACGTCGCGCACCGGGCCCTTGAACCGCAGCGGCCGCGCCTGCTTCTGCGCAGCCCCCTTCTCGCGGCGCACCGTCTGGAGCCGCAGCTTCACCAGCGGCGCCGGCGTCGGATCCTTGAGCTCGAGCAGCTGGTGGATCTTGGCGATCGACGCCTTGTAGCGGGATAGCGAGGCCGGCCGGCTCCCCTTCCCGGCCCGCGCGTCGAGATAATCGGCCACGGTCTCGGGCGTGGCCGGCAGCGCGATCCGGTTGTTGCGCCTACACCACGCATCGAACGCCTCGACGTCGGACTTGAGCGCACGGATGCTATGGGGCGATGAAGCGGCCTGATAGGCGGCGATCAGGCCCTCGTTGACGGTGATGCGCTCGCCGGCGCGCATCTGCACGATCGTCCACGCAAGGTCGGCCGGCGCCCTGACGGCCGGCAGGACAGCCTCAGGCGGCGCTACGGGGATTTCTGGCCCTTCCCGGGCGGTTTCGGTGCTCACGACGCGCCTCGCTCCTCAGCCGCGCTTGTAGCCCACCTTATAAAGAACGGTCAAATCTGCTTATGTGATAAGTGCAATTATCGAATGTCCACTTTCGGGAGGTCACGGATGTAGAAACGAACTGCTGACCTTGGTTTCCCGCCATGGCATTGTCGCCATCCTATGACGCGGACAGACAACCTGCGCGCCGACGACAGCCTGCTCCTGCTCGGGCGCCTCGATGGCCGATTGCACGGTAGTCCATGCGCCGACATCTTTCTCGCGCGCTCGCGCCTGGAAGGCGCCACCGTCCTGGCCGGCCTCGCCGGCGTGCCGATCGCGGTGCGCGACCTGCAGGACTGGATCGCCGGCCGCACACCCCCTCCCCGCGCTTCCGAAGGCCTCAACGATCCGATCTCGGTTGCCGCCGTCTTCCACCTTGCGCTCAGCCGCGACGAGGATCTCAAGGATTCGCTCGGCCGCGCCACGCTCAACGTGCTCCGTACGGTACTCGATGACCGCACCGAGGCGAAGGTTTATGCGGCCGAAGACTTGGCGCACTTCGGGCCGATGTGGCGACAGCTGCGAACCGTGGCGGACGCCCCCTTCCCTTCCGGTGACCTCCTCTCTGTCGCCAACCGCATTTTCCAGCTGTTCGCGCTGACCGAACCAGCGGCACCAGGCAGCTGGGATGTCGTCAGCGTCGATGGTCGCGCTCTCGAGCTGCCTCCCCGTGGACGCGATCGAAACTGGCTGATCGCCGCCGCCGTACCGCGGATGCTGTGCCGCGCTGGCTTCACGACCCGCGTGATCCCCTCGTTCATCCTGATGTCCAAGTTTCTGCCCCCCTCCCCCGCCGATCTGGCAGAGACCTTGGCCCAGGCGATCGGTCGGACGGCGCATGCTGGCTTGCGCGACCTCGACGCGATCGAGCGTGCGGCGTCGCGCATCCAGACCGATCTGGCCGTCACGAAGCGGAGCAAGGCCCCTCTCCTTGCCCGCCTGCAGCTTGCCTATCCGGGCCTTCAGCCGGCCGCTGTCGCGCGCCTGTTGAAGGTCACCCCGCAAGGCGCGCGCAAGCTACTCGCCTCACTTGCTCATCCCTCTTGAACCACAGACACCGTGCAATCCAAGCCACAGAACCCTCCGTCCCGGCATCACTTCATCCCGCAGTTCCTCCTCGACCAGTGGAAGGATGGCGACACCCTGCTGCGCTATCGGCGCAATCGGATCGGGGAGATCGAGAGCAGTCCTGCATCACCCAAGAGCGTCTGCTTCGAGCGGGACCTGTACAAGACGATCGGGTTCCCGCCCGAGCATGCCCAGCAGATGGAAACCCTGTTCATGCAGGTGATCGATGACGCTGCGGCCAAGGTTCACGCGCTGCTCCTCGACGGCAAGGTCAACTCGCTCAGCGACGCGCAATGCTCGGATTGGGGCCGGTTCGTCATGTCGCTGTGGTTCCGGACACCGCTGGATATGCGCGGCATGAAGGACGCCGTCGGCGCTCTCGCAAGCGCAGAGGCCGCGAAGTCCGTGCTGCGCGGCGAAGATGGGGCGCTGCCGCCCGAGGCCGTGAGCGCGCTTCAGATGGAAGTCCTGCGCTTGGTCATCGACGACGCGGATCGCGGACGAGCGTTCATCAACATGGACTGGCGCATAATCAAGACGAACAATCGCCGGGAATTGTTCGTCTCCGATTGGCCGCTCGACGTGCCGGTCAGCTTCGCCTGGCTTGGTAGTGCCTCGTCCTATGTCACTCTTCCGATCGGACCGGAGACCCTCTTCGTTGCTGCCGGGTCCACTACGCTGGCAAATCGGATCGTGAGCCTACCCGAGCGAGAACTGATCACGCGGCAGAACCGGTCGACCGTGGGACATGCCCAGGCGTTCGTAGGCGCGAGGACGCGTCAAGCCGGCGACTTCATCCGCGCGAACTTCGGCCTGCGAAGCCGCCACTCCGTGACGCAGAGCACCGCCGACAAATATAAGCGGGACGCCATATAAGGCGGCGACCTCGCCAGACGCCGCGCTCCATCACCCTACGACAGCAGCCCCTCGATCGCCTTCAAAAGCTCGGCGGGCGACGCCTCAGCCTTCGGCGGCACCTTGATCGTCAGCCCCCCTCCCCGCGCCTTCGTATAGCGCAGGATGACCTTGCCCCCCTTGCCGGTGATCTCCTTCTCGGCGGCAGCCTTCACGGCTGGCGCGACAGTCGCCTTCACGAGCCGCTTCGCGACTTCCGGCCCGCTCAGCTTCAAGCCTTTCTGGCTGCGCTCTTCCTCGATGCGTTCAGCCTCTTCGCGCATCTTCGCCAGCGCCTTCGGATCTCCGGTAAGCGGCTTGATGTCACGCGCGACGCGTACCGTGATGTCGTGCGTATCGGAGAACGCCGCGACAACTGGTTCGGGCAAGCGCGCAACGTCGAGAAGCCGGCTCAGCCACGACTTGGAAAGGTTTAAATGCTCGGCCATCTGCGACTGCGAGCCCTCGTAGAACTCCGCGAGCGCCACCGTATATTCCTTGGCCCGCTCCCAATCCGAGATGTCCTTACGCGAGCGGTTCTCGACATCTGAAACCCGGAACGCCTCCTCGTCCGTGACACTCTGGATCGTCACCAGATACTCGAACTCCGGGTGGTGATGCGCTCGCAGCCATTTCACCGTCCACCAACGGCGGACGCCGGCGATGATCTCGAAGTCGAAGTTCGGGTCATCTTTCAGACGCCGAACGATAGCGGGGATCCGTTGCTTCTTGGCGGAGAGGAAGGAGTCGATGAGATCGCGGCAGCTATCTTCGTTCAAATGATCCAGATCGCGATTGTGCATCCGCCATGGGCGGCACCGCTCCGGATCGACCCACTCCGTCCGGTCGGCGACCGTTTTCCCCGTCGCGATGCGCGCGAGCGTCTGGCTGCGACTTGCCATGATGCCGTCCGCAGGGGTCGCCTTATCGAGGTTCTCCTCGTCGTCGAGCCCCTCTGTGAACATCGAGCCGAAGCCCTTGTTGCCCTTGCTCATCGGCCCGTTTCTCCTTCTCTCTTGCCCTCGCCGACGGGTGCCAACAGGCCAGAGTTGCCACGTGGCAACTGCGCCGCCCCCAGGCGCTTGCACTGACGTTCCTGCCGTGTGCGATCTGACATGGTATTCCTACCTAACATATTGCTTCTATTGGGTTCTTCCACTTTGTTGTCACGTGGCAACTCGGTGATCCGGCTTCGTCTCACTCCCCGATTGCCCGTGCTCGCCGACGTGAGAAATATCGGAGTTGCCACGTGGCAACTCTCCCTAAATTCGGCCCCCTGCCCTGCTCGCCCAGGTGCGCAGAACGTCCTGCTCAATATCCTGGCAAACGTCGCTGAGATGCTTCATGCAGCGGTTGTAGACCTCGTGCGACGTGACGGGCTTGTCGAGTTCGAAAACGGTTTTCATCCTGGAGCTGGCATTGTCGATTTCGGCGCTGGTGACCATCACCGACTGCGTCATTGAGCCACCGAAGACCTGCCGCATCATCGACAGTATCTCCCGGTGCATCGACTTGCTCTCGTCCACGCGGCTGCCGACCAGCCGGATGAAGTTGTAGGCCGGCCTTCCCCGCCCCGCGAGTTGCTCGAGCTGCTTCATCGTCGTTCGCGTCATGTCGATGAAAGATACCGTCGAGGCGAAGTCGACAAGGCTCGGCGGCACCGGAATGACCATGCAGTTAGCGGCCTGGAGCACAGCCATCGACACCATGCCCAATGCCGGCGGCGGGTCCATGATCACGACGTCATAGTCATCGACCACCTCATCAATGGCCTGCGCGATCAGGTCGATGATCTCCATGTTCTGATTTCGCGCCATGTGCCCGGCGATCTCATACTCGAGATTATAAAGTCGCAGGTTCGACGGGATCAGGTGGAGGTTGTGAAAGTGCGTCTTGCGGATAATCTTGCGAACGCCAAGCAGCTCCGGATTGTGAAAATGCCCGTAAAGCGTGTCTTCCTCGTCGAGGTCCACGTCGGGGCGATAGCCGAACATCATGGTTGAAGACGCCTGGCTGTCGCAGTCGATGAACAGGACCCGGTAGCCCTTGATGGCAAAATGCTGGGCGAGATGCAGCGCGATCGTCGACTTGCCGACGCCCCCCTTGAAGTTGCAGACCGAGATGATCGCCGGGGTATCGGTTGGCTCGCGCCAGGGACGCGTTCCAAACACCTCGCGCATATGATCAAGCTCTTCGAGCGTATACTGCAGCCTATGCCCGGAGCCCGTCCGCCCTCGAGCGGGGAGGCGGCCGTCGCGCTCCGCTTCCCGGACAGCAGATGCCGTCCGCCCGACCAGTGCAGCAGCTTTCGAAATCGGGAAGGTCGGACCCTTCTTCTGACCGGTTTCGGGATCAACCGCGCTGTCACGAATGCGCTTGAGGATCGTCAACGACTTTCTGTGGAGCACGTCCAGACCACCTTCGATGAGGTCGTCCGGCTGTGCTAGGGAGGGGTCGGTAGCCATCTCAGTCCGCTTCTGTGGGTTTGATGCGCCATGATAGCCACGTTGGCAGTTTCGAGCAAGGAAATGGCCACCAGACTTACAAGTTGACCGATGATCTCCGAGCCCCTTGCGCATGTGCGCGCTTTCTGGCCAATCGGCGGCGGCTGCGACCGATGATCTCCGTGCCTTTGCGTGTTGCTGCAAAGTCTGGCGCTGGGATTGTGGCGACAAACGGCTACCTGTGGATAACCACCGATGATCTCGGTACTTTGCGATGATCTCGGTGCGTATCAGCGATGATCTCGGTGCGAGCCGACCGATGATCTCAGAGCCCATACCTATTACTAGAATCACCCTATAAAAAACCGATTCGCGAATCGTTTTGATTTTTCGATTTTGGGTGAAGGAGGGCAGGGGGAGGCCGCAGAACGGCACCGACATCATCGGTGTTTCTGCAACTCTCGCGGCCTTTTCCCCTCCCAAACTGCCAACGGGGTTGATTTCACGCCTCAAACCTGTTGAGACATGCCCATCACAGCCCCCGGTCGATTCGGGGGGAAGGGCAGACCATGAATGGGGATCAGCATAGGCCGCTGGGGCATCAGTACGCACTAGCCATGCTCAACGGCGGCGAGGAGAGCGTCCGCAAGCTCGCCACCACCGCCGGCACCCAGCTCACCTTGGACGCATTCCTGCGCGTCCAGGACGAAGAACCGGTTCCTGCCTTCCTCCACTCCGCGCTTTGTGCGATGTCGCTGCCAACCAAGCGGCCCAAGGACGACACTCAGCCCATCGTCCGTGAGGACGGCAAATATGCGCTGGCCATCAATCCCAGGCCAGTGCTTCAGAATGTCGACGGCAAGTCCGTCATGCGAAGCCTTGGTGTGCCTTATGGCGCCTATCCACGCGTTGCCCTGATCTACCTCCTCTCTCAGGCGGTCATGAAGCAATCGCGGGACGTTTATCTTGGCCGCAATTTCACCGAGTGGATGCGCCGCCTTGGCTACCAGACCGTGTCTTATGGACCACGCGGGACGGCCAACCTGATGCGAGAGCAGGTGGATCGGCTGCTGGCGTGCGAGTGGCAGATCCGCTGGGACGGCACCGACACGGAAGACAACGCCTTCGCTGTCCGGGACGTCAAGATTTCCAACGAATATGCCGGTTCGCTCGACAAGAACGGCTCATTCGCGCGCGAAATCCGTATGTCCGAGGCGTTCTACTCGCACCTCATCGACCATGCCGTGCCACTCAATGAGATCGCCATCCGCGAGCTCAAGGGTACGCCAACGGCGCTCGATCTCTACACTTACCTTGCCTACCGACTCCCGCGGATTGGATCCGACAAGGGCCAGGTTATCTCATGGGACCAGCTCGCCAAGCACCTTGGCAACGAGGCCGACAGCAAGCGCTTCCGACAGACCGTCCGCGAAACCATGCAGATCGTGTCGGCGGTCTATCCCAACGCAAATGTCGATCTCTCCGGGCGGAAGGTCATTCTTCATCCGTCACCGGCACCGCTGGAGCGCAAGCTCGTGGGGCCGCACCTTCGACTCGTCGGGGGCGAGGCTCCGAAAACGGCACCGAGATCATCGGTCAAACCGGCCCATGCAGCGAAGTCCGCGCCCGCGAAGGACGATGCGCCGACTCTTCCGTTCCCCGCCGGGTCTCTCTCATACGGCACGCGTGAGGCCGTCTTCCGCCAGATCGCGCTGACCAAGGGCCATCCGTGGTCAGTGGATGACATGGCGGCTGCATTCCGCAAGGGATGCCCCGATTTTAGCCGGCCGCGCACCGATTCAGAGTGGCTGCGGATCTGGGAGAAGTTCGTCGTCGCCTATGCTGAACGCCGCGCGAATCGAAGCGACGACTAACCGATGATCTCCGAGCCGTTCGCGTTGAGGCGAGCGCAGGCTGAATCTGTCTCCAAGTCTCAGACCGACCGAAAAGAGGAAAGGAGGGGCCGAGCGTGTAAGCAGGAGGTAGAATTATGCCGCTTACAGCCAGACGGCCATCGCAGGAGATAGTCGACATTGTCGGGGCCCTGGGCGGCACGTGGAGCGGCAATGTCGCGATGTGCCGCTGTCCCGCACACAGCGATCGCGATCCAAGCTTGTCGATTCGGCAAGGGGATCGCGGCATTCTCGTCACCTGTTTCGCAGGATGCTCGCGCGAAGACGTCCTGCGTGAACTGCGCCTTGTTCGCCCGGGTCGCCATTATCCGCCACCCGCCTTGGCGGACTCGCCGCGGCCGATGAACGTCGAAAGAATCTGGAATGAGGCGGTCGACGTTCCGGGCACCCTTGCCGAGCGCTACCTCCAGTGCCGGAACCTCCTCCCACCACCACGCGATCTTCGCTTCCATCCGCGTTGCCCTTACCTGCCCAAGCCGAAGACGATCTTCGAACCCGCTCTCCTGGTAGCGGTGCGCGAGGGAAACCGTCTGGTCGCAATTCAACGCATATTCCTGAACCCCGACACCGCCCATTACACGCGCAAGGTCATGCTTGGCGCCCCGGGGCACGGCGCTTGGCGGGGCGGGGCAGGGGGCAACACCCTTGCCATCGCCGAGGGCTTTGAGACGGCCGACGCTTTCGCGCGCCTGAGCAACCTCCCGTGCTGGGCTTCACTCGGCGCACGTCGGCTCAACCAGCTCGTCATTCCGCCCACGGTCACAACGCTCCTGGTCGCCGAGGACAACGATTCCGAAGGGCACAGGGCAGCCGAAAGTGCCCAAGCGCATTACGCCCGGTCGGGCCTCATCATCGAACGCGCGCCCCCGCCGCCAATCTACAAGGATTGGGCAAAGGCGCTCGATGCCCGAGCGCAGCAGAGCCGCGTCTAGGCGCGAAGCGCCGGAGGAGAGGGGAGGGGGATCGAAAGGGTGTCGCTGCCGAGGGTGCAGCCCACTCTGGAGACCACACCCATGTCCGATCTCTTCGAAGCGGCCGCCCAGGCTGAGCGCGAGGCCGTGCGCCTCCTTCTACCCCGTCTGCGCTCCGACGAGGCCATTCAGCGTCGTCACCTCAACGACGCGATGACCAAGGCCTTCGGCGGTTCTGATGCCGACGGTCGCTGGACACAACGCGCCAGCTTTGAACTCCTCGAGCATGCCCTTGCCATCCATCTTCAGTCGAGCGCCCAAAAAATTGCGGCGTTCGGCGACGTCCGCGCGCTGATCGATTTGTCCGATCGCCTGCCCACTCAGACGGTTCGCAGCGAGGATCAGATCGAATGGCAGCAATTCTCGACACCTGTCGACATCGCTGCGGTTATGACGCTTCTCGCCAACGTCCAGCCCGACGACATCGTGCTCGAGCCGAGCGCGGGTAACGGCCTATTGGTCGCGCAGCTCCGTCACGTCGAATCGCTCCATCTGAACGAGCTCGATCCGCTCCGCCGTGGCCGATTGAAGGCGGCTTTCCCCTCAGCATCGATCACCGGGCACGATGGTGCGACCATCAATTCCACCCTCGCAAGCGTCGATCGACCAACCCTCATCCTGATGAACCCGCCCTTTTCGAGGTCGGTCGGCCGCGGCGCCGACGACTATGCCGCAGTCCGTCATCTGCAAGCGGCGCTGCGCCGTCTTCAACCGGGCGGCCGGCTCGTTGCCATCATGCCCGATTGGTTTGGCCCGAGCGCACGCATGCGTGAGCAATATGAGACGATCCTGCGCGACGTGAGCGTCCTGGCGGCCGTCCGTCTCGAGAAGTGCTACCTGAAGCATGGGACTTCGATCGCCGTGCGGTTGTTTGTCATCGACAAGGTCCCCGGCCGGTCGCCCCCCGCGCTCATCCAGCGTTCGTCCGTTGCCGAGCTGCTCGATATCCTGATCATCCCCGAACGATCGTCGGCGAAGCCCGATCGCGGAGCGTCGGCGCCGAAGCGCTCAGGTGGAGTTTCGCTCTTCCGGGCCGTCAAAAGCAGCCGTCCGGCGCCCCGCGCCTACCATGCCCCGGCACGCAACCACGTGCTCCCCGTCGAATATGCGAAACTTGAGACGCCGGCGCCGCTGCTCGAGCAGAGCGGCGTCTATCTTCCATATCGACCGAGCCGTATCAGCTTCGCGAGCGCTGGCGAGCATCCAACGCCGCTCGTCGAATCTGTCGCCATGGGCTCGATCCCGGCGCCGGTCCCAGAGTATGTGCCGGCGCTGCCCGAGCGCACCGTCGCCGAGCGGCTGCTCTCCGCCTCCCAACTCGAGACGGTCGTCTACGCGGGGCATGCCTGGACCCAGTGGATCCCAGGCACTTTCAGACCCGACAAGGAGGGTGTCGGCCTCGTGCTGGCCGAAGACGGCCATTCCTATCGTAAGGGCTTCTTCCTGGGCGACGGCACGGGGGCGGGGAAGGGTCGTCAAATCGCGGCCTGCATCCTCGACAACTGGCTCCAGGGCCGCCGCCGCAACATCTGGGTCTCGAAGAATGCGCCGCTCCTCGAAGACGCGCGACGCGACTGGACGGCCCTTGGCGGCCTTAACGGCGACATTCAGCCCATCTCCAACTGGAAGATCGATGAGCCGATCAGCCTCGACCAGGGCGTGCTGTTCGTCAGCTATCCGACGCTGCGTTCGATGCGTGGTGACTACGGTCGCCTGAAGCAGCTGGTTGACTGGGCCGGGGCCGATTTTGACGGTGTCATCGCCTTCGACGAGGCCCACGAGATGGGCGGCGTTGCGGGTGGGGAGGGCGCTCTCGGCACCAAGGATGGATCCCAGCAGGGAATCTGCGGCGTGCTCCTCCAGAACCAATTGCCCGCGGCCCGCGTCCTCTATGCTTCAGCCACCGGCGCCTCTGTCGTCAACAACCTCGCTTATGCGGTCCGACTGGGGCTCTGGGGCCCAGGGACCGCCTTCCCCGACCGGGAGCAGTTCATCAGCAGCATCAGCAAAGGCGGGATCGCCGCGATGGAGCTGGTCGCGCGCGATCTCAAGGCCACCGGCCTCTACATGGCCCGCGCACTGAGCTTCGCAGGTGTCGAATATGACATTCTGCGCCATGAGCTGACCGCCGCGCAGATCGAGATCTACGACACCTATGCGGACGCGTGGTCGATCATTCACCAGAACTTGGAGAAGGCGCTCGAACTGACCGGCATCGTCGATGCGCTTGAGAACGCGACTTTGAACAGCGGCGCCAAGGCATCCGCGCGCTCGCGGTTCGAGTCCACGAAGCAGCGCTTTTTCGGACAGGTTCTGCTCTCCATGAAGCTCCCCACCGTCATCGCCGCGGTCCACGAGCATCTCGCCGCGGGGCAGTCAGTCGTGATGCAGCTCGTCACGACGGCCGAGTCCATTCTTGACCGGAGACTAGGCGCGCTCAGCCCCGACGACCGCGCGGACCTCGAGATCGACCTCTCGCCCCGGGAATATATGATCGACTATCTGGAGCGCGCTTTCCCGACCCGTCAGATGCGGATCTTCACCGACGAGACCGGCGCGCAGCGCTCGGTTCCGATGGAAGACGAGGCGGGCAACCCCGTCTACAATCCCGAGGCCGAAGCGGCGCGGGCCCAGCTCATCGAGAATCTCTGCGCCCTTCCGCCGATCATGTCGGCGCTGGAGGGCATCCTCGAGCATTTCGGTCACGATAATGTTGCGGAGGTGACCGGGCGCACGAAGCGCCTCGTCTCGACCGGCGATGGACGGCAGAAGCTCGAAAGTCGCTCGACCAGGACCAGTCAGGCCGAGGCCGCCGCGTTCATGCAGGGTCGCAAGCGGATCCTCGTCTTCTCCGATGCGGGCGGCACTGGGCGCTCCTATCACGCCTCTCGAGACGTCCCCAATCAGCAGCAGCGCGTTCATCTCCTGCTCGAACCCGGCTGGCGGGCCGATCGCGCGATTCAGGGCCTTGGCCGGACCCATCGCACCCATCAGGCGAGCACACCCCTGTTCAGGCCGGTGACGACCGACTGCAAGGGCGAGCTCCGTTTCACGAGCACGATCGCCCGCCGGCTCGACAGCCTGGGCGCGCTCACCCGCGGTCAACGCCAGACGGGTGGTCAGAACCTGTTCGATCCCGCCGACAATCTCGAAAGTGAATATGCCTGCGCGGCCCTGGTGAGCTGGTTTCATCTGCTCGTCGGAGGGAAGCTGACCAGCGTCTCCCGTGCCGAGTTCGAGAAGCGCACCGGTCTCGAGCTCTGCGACAAGGACGGCGTCATGAAGGACGACCTCCCGCCGATCCAGCGGTGGCTCAACCGCATCCTGGCGCTGCCGATCGCGCTGCAGAACAAGATCTTCGACGAGTTCCTCGCACTCGTCGAGACGCGCGTATCGGCCGCGCGCGAGGCCGGACGGCTCGATGTCGGCGTTGAAACCATCCTGGTCGATACGGCGACCCTCATAGACGACACCGTGCTGCGCACCGACCCGGTCAGTGGCGCGACCTCTCATCTGCTCACGATCGAGATCGCTCGGCGGCGGACGCCGGTCTCCCTTGAGCGGGTCCTGCGCATCGCCGACAATGACGGCACCGCCGATTATCTGATGAACGCCAAGTCCGGGATGGTTGCGCTGCAGACCCGCGCCCGCGCCCTCATGGAGGAGAAGGAGGGCACACCGATCCCGCGGTTCGAACTCATCCGTCCCACGCGGCGCGAATATATGCGCGAGCAAGAGCTGTTCGAAAGCGCCTGGAGCCCCATCGATCGCCAGCTCTTCTCCGAGAAGTGGCTGGAAGAAGCACAGGAGGCGGCCAACAAAGTCGATACGGAAACGATCCGCCTTGCGACGGGCCTCCTTCTCCCGATCTGGTCCGCGCTTCCCAACGACCACCTCGTCGTCAATCGCATCGCGGACAAGGAGGGCAACAGTTGGCTCGGCCGCCTGGTGTTTGACGATCACGTCGTGCAGCTCTTCACGAAGCTCGGCCTGGACCGGACCGACAATCTCCCGCCCACCGACCTCGTGAAATCCGCGCTGACCGGCCGGAGCGTCGATCTGGCACGGCCGTTCCCGATGTGCATCAAGCGCTCCCTCGTGAACGGATCACCCCGGATCGAGCTGGTGGGTGCGCCGCCGGCGCAGCTCGCCTGGCTCAAGTCGATCGGATGCTTCACCGAGGTGATCCAGTACCGGACCAGGGTCTTCGTGCCGGTACCGACGGCAGCCGAGATCGTCGGGCGGATCGTCTCGGGCTCGCCCTGACCGGTCTTCCGGCGATGAGGACGGTCCGATCGGCACGCGCGCACGGCGTACTTCTAAGCGACCTCAGGCACGCCTGAGAGAGAGGGAAGGGGGAGCTGGGGTGGTGTTCGGAAATACCCGAACGCCAGAAGGAGTTACCCCTGTGATCCAGACCATCAAGCTCAACAAGCTGCGCCTGTCTCCGATCAACGTGCGCACCGCCCCGGACGAGCAGCTCCAGATCGAACCCATGGCCGCGAGCATCGAGGCCAAGGGCGTGCTGCAGAACCTTCTCGTCACGCCCGCCAAGAAGCCGCGCGGCACCTTCGAAGTGTTCGACGGCGGCCGTCGCTGGCGTGCGTTGCGCCTCCTCGCCGAGCGTGGCACCATCTCCGAGACCGATTTCGATGTTCCGGTCATGGTGCTGACCGGCGACGATGCCGAGCTGTCCGAGACGTCGACCGCGACCAACTTCCACCAGCTCAAGATGACGCCGGCCGAGGAATGCCGCGCGTTCCAGCACTTCATCGGCACCACGGGCGATATCGACGCGGTCGCCAAACGCTTTGGCGTGACCCGCCGCTTCGTCGAGGGGCGGCTGCGCCTGGCCTCGCTTGCGGAGCCGATCTTCGAGGCGCTCAGCAAGGGTGCGATCACGCTCGACATCGCCAAGGCCTATGCGTCGACCGAGAACCAGGAGAAGCAGCTTCTGGTTTGGAACAGCTATCAGTCGAGCCACGTCACGGCCGACACCATCCGCCGCGTGATCGCCAACGAGACGCTGAAGGCGAGCGACCCGATCGCGGTGCTGGTCGGCGAGGCGCGGTATCGCGACGCCGGCGGCAAGATCGATGGGGATCTTTTCACCGACGGCAATGACCGCTGGGTCGATCCCGAAATCGCTCACCGCCTCGCCGGCGAGATCATGGAAGCCGAGGCCGCACGCATCGGCCAAGAGACCGGTCTTGCCTGGATCCGCCCGATCGCGAGCAACTACGCGCACAACGCGGCGCACGGACTCTATCGCGCGATCCTGCAGCAGCCTCCGCTCACCGACGAACAAGCCGCGCGCCTCGCGGAGATCGAGGAGCGCCGGTCCGTCATCGAGGCCGAGATGCAGGACGAGGAGCTCGACGACGAGGCGTTTAAGCTGCTCGACCAGGAGGACGATCGTCTGATCGCCGAGGCCGAGGCCATCGAGAACCGCGCGCCGGTCCTGCCGGAGGAAATGAAGGCTCATGTCGGCGCCTTCCTTCTCCTCACCCCGCAGGGCGAGATGCGGCTCGACAGCCAATATTACAGCGAGCAGGAGCTCGTCATCGACGAGCCCGGCGACGAGGACCACGACGACGGCGAGGACGGAGAGTCGACGCGCGGTGGCGCCCGCATCGGCGGCAATGCCTCGTCCGAGCCGAAGTACCGGCCCGAGGCCGTGGCGCCCGGCGGCAAGCCGCTCAGCGCCCGGCTCTACGACGAACTGGCGGTCCAGCGGCGCGACATTCTGGCGTCCTGCATCCTGGCGCAGCCGGCGCTCGCGCTCGACTATGCGCTGTTCGTCATGGTCGACGCCCGGACCAACTCGGCGTCCCGCTACCTCAGCTCCGTGAAGTACGGCACGACCATCCGGGCCAGCGCGCCGCAGGATCCCGCCTCTGGCGACATTCCGGGCTCGCGCGCGCGCGATTATCTGGCCGAGGCGAAGGACGGTCTCGACGCCGCCTGGACGGAGCACGAGTGCGAGGTTGCGCGGTTCGAGGCCTTTCGCGCGCTCGACGACGACACCAAGGCCAACTGGCTCGCCTACATCGTCGCGATGTCGCTCGAGGCGAAGCCGGGTTGGTCGAACGAGCAGATCAAGCTTCACAATCGGCTTGCATCGATCCTCGAGATCGACGTCGCGAGCTGGTGGCGGCCGACCTCGGAGAACTTCTTCGACCGCGTGAACAAGGGCAGCATCCTCACGCTGCTCACCGAAATCGGCGGGCCGGCGCTGACCGTCCGTCATACCTCGCTCAAGAAGACCGAAATATCGGAAAGCTGCCAGAAGCTCTTTGCGGGCGATGCGATCGTCGAGCCGGAGGTCAAGGAGGCGGCACTCGCCTGGGTGCCTAACGCGATGCGCTTCCTCGACGCCGCCACCGAAGCGCCGGCTGACCCGACCGAGGCCGATGACGGCGAAGGCGAGGCCAATGAGGTCGAGCCTTCGGACGGGGAGGGCGAACCCAGCGCCGATCACGAGACGCTCGAACCCGCGGACGCCTGAAGCGCGCTCCATCTCCTGAGCGACAGACCGCCGGTGCTCCTTCGCGCCGGCGGTCTTCCCTTGCCCAAACCACGGGACCAACGGTCATGCGCAGCAAACAGAAGCCGAGCCGCGACGCCGCGGCCGAGATCACCGACCTCATCATCCGCAAGCTCGAAGAGGGCGTCGCACCCTGGAGCCGCCCCTGGCGGGTCACCGGCGCCGGCGGGCGACCGCTTCGGCATTGCGGCACGCCCTATACGGGGATCAATGTCCTCTACCTTTGGGCAATTGCCGATGTGCGCGGCTATCGGTCGCGCTACTGGATGACATACCGCCAGGCCGAGGCGCTGGGCGCCAACGTCCGCCGGGGCGAGCAAGGCTCGCTCTCGGTCTATTATTCGAGCTTCAAGAAAACGGAGTCCGACCCCGTCACCGGCGCGGAGACCGAGCGCAGCATCCGCTTCCTACGCCACTACATCGTCTTCAACGCCGACCAGATCGATGGCCTGCCGGCCTATTTCTATCCGGCTGACGAAGATCCTACGCCGGTCGATCCTTCGGCGCGCCAATCCGCGATCGACGCCTTCTTCGAGCCGATTCCTGCCGAGGTGCGGCACGGCGGCGACCGCGCCTATTTTCACCCCACGTTCGATTATATCCAGATGCCGCATCAGCGCTCGTTCAAGTCGATGGACCACTATGCCTCGACCCGAGCCCATGAAACCGTTCATTGGTCCGGAGGCACGGCGCGGCTCGCCCGGACATTCGGCAAGCGGTTCGGTGACCAAGCTTATAGTTTCGAGGAACTCGTGGCCGAGATCGGGAGTGGCCTCGTCTGCGCGCACCTCGGCCTGCCCAATGAACTCCACGACAATCATGCAAGCTATGTGGGCCATTGGCTCGGCATCCTGCGCGCCGACAAGACCGCGATCATTCACGCGGCATCCAAGGCCGAGCAGGCCTTCAATTATCTGTGCGGGTTTGCGGACGACCAGATCAGTCCGGCCGAGTCCGCGCCCCTCGAGGCCGTCGAGCCGCTGGCCGAAGCCGCCTGACCCCACTTCCTCTTCGCCAAGGAGACCAGCCATGGGATGGCTGACCATGCCGTTCGCCTCGATGGGCGGACATCCGACTGCCAAGGCCTATCTCGACGCGCAATTCACCTACACGCGCGATGTCGAGGGCGGGACGAAGGGACTGAGGATCCTCGCCTCGTCCTGCCCCAAGAACCGCACCTATTACGCCGCTGCCCAAGTCCTGACGAATGGCATCGGGGGCGAGATCTTCGCGATCGTCTGCAAGGTCCTCTGGAGCCCCAACAGCAAGACCGGCGAAAATTTCGGCTACAAAGACAGTGCGCCGTTGCGGCGCTGAAATGGAGTATCAGTGATGATGAGGTAAGTTGAGAATGCCTCTGCTCGCTGGACTAACCTCGGGCCTCACAAGGTCTGAAATCCCGAAAGGGACGGGGAACAATAGCATGTTCGGAAAAGGCCAGATGCGTCTTAGTCGCAAATGGAGGCGATGACGGTCAGGGCAAGGTGCGTATGGTGAAGGCTACACTGCTTAAATCCCAGTCTGCAGCAATCTATATAGCGATACTGGCGAAAGCGACTGTCACGCCAGGTCCGGATGATGACAGCGGTCTCATGTCTTGGCCGCCTGTTTCTCAGCCCATCCGGTGCGCCTCTCGTCGAGGGGTTTAGTGGACGAACGGGACACCTAACCGCGCCGCATCTCCATTCAGCGTAACTACGGGATGCCCTAAACAGGCGGCTTCTGCCGGCCTGCATGGGTACGGAGCCGCCATATTACTCAAATGCCCGGGGTAATGCCCGGGACATCGACCTCTTCGGAGGCGGCGGTGCAACTGTATAAGGTCTCGAGCGATCGGGCCGAAAGCGGGGAAGACCGGGGGAAGGGCGGCAGCTGTGATTCTTCAACCACCGATCATGGGGTGTGCTGATGCTGCCAGAAACTGTGAAAGGCCGGTTGGAGGCCATTCCGGCGCTCGTTGCGTCGGGCAAAAGGGTGAATGGACTCTATCGTCTGATGGGGTCTCGCCTCCTTTGGGAGGAGGGGCTCCAGAAGATCGGATCCAACAAGGGTGCGATGACGCCGGGTATTGACGGCGAGACCTTCGCGGACTTCGGACCGGAAGACCTCGACCCGATTATCGCCAGCGTGACGGCAGGGACCTATGATCCCAAACCAGTGCGTCGGGTGTTTATCCCGAAAGGCAAGGGCAAACGGCGTCCGCTGGGCATTCCCACGCGCGACGACCGCCTCGTTCAGGAAGTGGCGCGGCAACTGCTCGAACGGATCTATGAACCGGTGTTCTCGAACGCCTCCCATGGATTCCGGCCGGGCCGGTCGTGTCATACGGCGCTTGAACACGTCAAAGCCGTATGGACGGGGGTGAAATGGCTCGTAGATGTGGATGTCGCGGGGTTCTTCGAGAACATCGACCACGACATCCTCCTGCGGCTGTTGCGGAAAAGGATCGATGACGAGAAATTCATCGGCTTGATCGGCAGCATGCTTAAGGCGGGTGTTATGGAAGACCGGGTTCACACCCGGACCTACAGCGGCACTCCGCAGGGCGGTATCGTCTCTCCAATCTTGGCCAACATCTACCTCCATGAACTCGATATGTTCATGGCGGAAC
>NZ_QQWY01000056.1:0-26276 GCF_003950455.1 Sphingomonas sp. ABOLE | reverse complement strand
GCGCGGGCGGTTCGGCGGGATCGGTCTGCGGGGTCGTCTGGCCCTGCATCGGTGCCGCCGGCGGGGCGGGCTGTGCCTGGGTCTGGCCCGGCGTCGTCTGCTGCGCCGGCATATCCTGCGCGATGGCGGTGCCGCTGAGGACCATCGCCGAGGCGAGAAGCATCCACTTCATCTTGTGTCTCCTTCTTCATCAAAGACGAGGTGCGAACGTCTGCGGCCGCGGATTTGTTGCACCGGTATTTCCGGGAAGGAGCAGGAAGGTGGCAGGGGGAGCGTCATGGCGGCGCCCCCCCCTGCGACGGTTCAGGCGGCGATCATTGGCCTGCCCGCTGGAGGCATTCGTCGGTCTGGCCACGCGTGCAGACGGGATAATGCGCGCGTGCGGGCGGGGGCGGGAAGGCCTCGCTGGGGGTGAGCCGGCTCGGCTCGAACACCACCCGGTCGCCGGGCTGGGGCTGGCCGTTCGCCCACATGGTGGCGGGCGCATAGCCGCCAATCTGGCGGGCGGTGGCGATCGTGCTGACCGGGAAGGTCTGGGCAAGTGCCGGGCTGGCGAGCGTCAACGCGGCTGCAAGTGCAATCAGCTTCATCCGCTGTCTCCTGCAAATCTACACGGGTGTGCAGTTTCACACCCGTTTTGCAGAACGCCACACTGGCTGAAAGTTTCCCGATAAACCGCGGAACACAAAACAGTTCCGCGGTTCATCGTGCGTACAGGTCAGTTGCCCGCGTCGAGCGCATAACCGGCGGAGCGGACCGTGCGGATGATGTCGGGCCGGTTGCCCTTGTTGATCGCCTTGCGCAGGCGGCGGATATGGACGTCGACGGTGCGCGACTCGATGTCACTGTCATGTCCCCACACCGCGTCGAGCAGCCGCTCGCGCGAGAACACCCAGCCCGGATGCTCGAGGAAGTGCTTGAGCAGGCGAAATTCGGTCGGCCCCAGCTGGATCACTTCGCCGCCGCGGCGGACCTTGTGGCCCACCGTGTCCATCTCGATGTCCGAATAAGTGAGCGCCTCGCCAGCCAGCGCCGGACGCACGCGGCGCAGCACCGCGCCGACGCGGGCAACGAGTTCGCGCGGCGAGAAGGGCTTGGTGACATAGTCGTCGGCGCCGGTTTCCAGTCCGCGCACGCGATCCTCTTCTTCGCCCCGCGCGGTCAGCATGATGATCGGCACGTTCGCCGTCTCGGGCATGCGGCGCAGGCGGCGGCACACCTCGATGCCGGAGAGCCCCTCGACCATCCAGTCGAGCAGCACGATGTCTGGCGTCGCCTCCTTGGCGAGCAGCAGCGCTTCCTCGCCGTCGGGGGTGTGCTTCACTTCATAGTCTTCGCGCTTGAAATGCCAGGTGACGAGCTCCGCGATTGCGGCATCGTCTTCCACCAGCAGCATCTTGACCCGTGCCATTATGTTCCCCTCAGCTCCCGCTGCTTTCGCCGGCTTCCGCTTCGGCGAGATAGTGCCCGGTCGCGGCAAAATAGACCATTTCGGCGACGTTGGTTGCGTGGTCGCCGATCCTCTCCAGATTCTTGGCGACGAACAGCAGGTGCGCGACCTGGCTGATCGTCCGCGGATTCTCGACCATGAAGGTCACCAGCGTGCGGAAGATCGAATCGTAGAAATCGTCGAGCGCGGTATCGCTGGCATGGACCTCCGCCGCTGCCTTGGCGTCGCGCGCCGAAAAGGCATCGAGCGCGTTGCGCACCATGTCGGCGGCGAGCTGGCCCATCGCCGGCAGGATCGACACCGCCTCGATCCGCTCCTCGCCCTCGGCATGGATCATCGGCACGCGCTTGGCGATGTTCTTGGCATAATCGCCGATCCGCTCGATCACCGCGGCGATCTTGAGCGCGGCGATCACTTCGCGCAGGTCGTCGGCCATCGGCGCGCGCAGCGCAATGACGCGAACCACGAGCTTTTCCAGCTCGGCCTCCATCGCGTCGATCTGCTTGTCCTTCTTGCGCACCGTCCTGGCGAGCGCCTCGTCGCCGCGCTGCAGCGCCTTCATCGCGTCGTAGATCGCCTGTTCGGCCAGCCCGCCCATCTGCGAGATCAGCGCGCGCAGCTGGCTGATGTCCTGGTCGAACGCCTTGACCGTATGCTCGTGGCCCGATGCCATCAGCCGTACCTTCCGGTGATATAGTCCTTCGTCCGCTCCTCGCGGGGGGCGGTGAAGAGGTTGTCGGTCTCGCCATATTCGACCAGCTGGCCGAGATGGAAGAAGGCGGTGCGCTGCGAGACGCGGGCGGCCTGCTGCATGTTGTGCGTGACGATCACGATCGCGTAGCGGCCGCGCAGCTCGTGGATCAGCTCCTCGATCTTGGCGGTGGCGATCGGATCGAGCGCGCTGGCCGGTTCGTCCATCAGGATCACTTCGGGATCGACCGCGATCGCGCGGGCGATGCACAGCCGCTGCTGCTGGCCGCCCGAGAGCGCGGTGCCGCTGTCGGAGAGGCGGTCCTTCACTTCCTCCCAAAGCCCGGCGCGCTTCAGCGAGCGCTCGACAATGCCTTCCAGATCGCTCTTGGAGGAGGCCAGGCCGTGGATGCGCGGGCCATAGGCGACGTTCTCGAAGATCGACTTGGGGAACGGGTTGGGCTTCTGGAACACCATGCCGACGCGCGCGCGCAGCTGCACCACGTCCATGTCGGCGGCGTAGATGTCCGCGCCGTCCAGCGTGATTTCGCCGGTCACCCGCGCGCTGGCGATGGTGTCGTTCATCCGGTTGAAGGTGCGCAGGAAGGTCGACTTGCCGCAGCCCGACGGGCCGATAAAGGCGGTGACCTTGTCCATGTCGACGTCGATCGACACGTCCTTCACGGCCTGTTTCTGGCCGTAGAACACGCTGACGCCGCGGGCCGACATCTTGTGGGGAGCGGGGGAGGCGGGGGTCATTACCAGCGGGTCTCGAACTTGTTGCGGAGGTAGATGGCGAGCCCGTTCATCGCGAGCAGCACCGCGAGCAGGACGAGGATCGCGGCGCTCGTCTTCTCGACGAAGCCGCGGCTGACCTCGTCGGACCAGAGGAAGATCTGCACCGGCAGCACCGTCGAGGGATCGGTGAAGCCGCCGGGCGCGGTGACGATGAAGGCGCGCATGCCGATCAGCAGCAGCGGCGCGGTCTCGCCCAGCGCGCGGGCCATGCCGATGATCGTGCCGGTGAGGATGCCCGGCATCGCCAGCGGCAGGACATGGTGGAACACCACCTGGATCGGGCTGGCGCCGATCCCGAGCGCGGCGTCACGGATCGACGGCGGCACGCCCTTGATCGCGTTGCGGCTGGCGATGACGATCACGGGCATGATCATCAGCGCCAGCGTCACGCCCCCGACCAGCGGGGCTGAGCGCGGCAGCATCGGGCCGAAGCTGTGCCCGCCGATCTGCCAGGTGCCGAGGAACATCGCGAGCCCGAGCAGGCCGAAGATGATCGAGGGTACCGCCGCCAGATTGTTGATCGAGACCTCGATCAGGTCGGTCCAGCGATTCTTGGGAGCATATTCCTCGAGATAGATCGCCGAGAGCACGCCCACCGGGAACGCGATCAGGAAGGTGATCGCCATGGTGAGCAGCGAACCCTTGAGCGCGCCCCACACGCCGACCGCGACCGGATCGGTCGAGTCCGACTCGCTGAGGAACGTCCAGTTGAAGCCGCGATGGATCGCGCCCTGCCTGGTCAGCCGGGCGACGCCTGCTTCCATCGCCGGGTCGCCGTCCCCGGCCAGCGCCCGGTCGAAGCCGGTGGCGGCGGGGACATAGACGGTCGTACGCCGCTCGAGCAGCGAGGGATCGCGCTTCACCGCGCCGCGCACCGCCAGCCAGGCGCTGGGGGCGAGATAGGTCGCGCCGTCTGCACCGAAGGCGCGGGTCGCGGCATTGTCCACCACGTCCTCCAGCCCCGCGCTTGCGAGCGCGAGATCGGCGGCGGGGGTGGCGAGCTGGCTGCGTTCGATCTTGAGGCCGTCCGCCTTCAGGTCGATCGGCAGCGCCAGTTCGGTGACGGTGAAGCCGCGCCAGCCCTGCGCCACCATGGTGAGCAGCAGGAAGCCGAGGAACGCCGCCGACAGGATCACCGCACCCGCACCCAGCACGCGAAAGCGCCGCTCGGCGGCATAGCGACGGCGGATGCGCTTCTGCATCGCCGGGCTGTTCCAGTCGGTCGGCCGGCGCTCGGCCTGGGCGGCGGGCTTACTCATAGGCTTCGCGATACTTCTTTACGACGCGCAGCGCGACGATGTTGAGCAACAGGGTGATGACGAACAGCGTCAGGCCTAGCGCGAAGGCGGCCAGCGTCTTGGGGCTGTCGAACTCGGCCTCGCCGGTCAGCAGGTCGACGATCTGCTTGGTGACGGTGGTGGCGCTCTGCAGCGGGTTGAGCGTGATCGTCGCGGCGCCCGAGGCGGCCATCACGACGATCATCGTCTCGCCGATCGCGCGGCTGACCGCAAGCAGTACGCCGGCGACCACGCCCGGCAGCGCGGCAGGCACGAGCACGCGCGAGATCGTCTCGCTGGTCGTCGCCCCCATTGCCAGGCTGCCGTCGCGCATCGAGGTCGGCACGGCGGCAAGCGAGTCGTCGGCCATCGAGGAGACGAAGGGGATGATCATCACGCCCATCACGAGCCCGGCCGCCAGCGCGCTTTCCGACGAGGCGAAGGGGTCGCCGAGCAGCACCGCGAGCTTGCGGACGGCGGGCGCGACGGTCAGCGCGGCGAAATAGCCATAGACCACGGTCGGCACGCCCGCGAGCATCTCCAGCGTCGGCTTCATCCAGCGCCGGGTGGTCGCCGAGGCATATTGGGTGAGGTACACCGCGCTCATCAGCCCGAAGGGAATCGCGACCAGCATCGCGATCACCGCGCCGATGAAGAAGGTGCCCCAGAACAAGGGCACCGCACCGAGCGACGCGCCGGGGTCCTTCGCGTCGATCACCTGCGGGCTCCAATGGGTGCCGAACAGGAACTGGGTGATCGGCACCTGCTGAAAGAAGCGCAGCGATTCCCAGAAGAGCGAGACGAAGATGCCGATGGTGGTGAAGATCGCGATCAGCGAGGCGACCAGCAGGCCCATCATCAGCGTGCGCTCCACCTTGGAGCGGGCGCGGAAATCCGCGCGGATGCGGCTGAGCGCGAAGGCGGCACCGGCAAAGGCGAGCAGTACGGCGGCGGCGGTCCCGGTCCAGGCATAGCGGCGGCTGGCGGCGCGCACCACGGGGGCAAGCTGGCGGGCGAGCGGATCGGCCTCGGTCTCGTACGGGTTCTTCGCCACCTCCCGGGCCTGGGCGAGCACCGAATCGCGCTCGAAGGCGAAGTCGGATAGGCCGGCGGCGGCGGGGCTCTGCAGCACGGTCTGGCGGACGAGCCCGGGGCTGATCCCCGACCAGACGACCAGGAACAGCAGCGGCGGCAGGATCGTCCACATGCCGACGAACCAGCCATGCTGCGCCGGCAGCGAATGCAGCCGCTTGGCGCCGCCGCGATCGAAGCGCACCGCACGGGCACGCGCCGTCAGCCAGCCGATCAGCCCCAGGCCGAGGATCAGGAACGATAACGCGAAGGGGTTCACCGGCGGAGCAACTCAGCGGAATGGGGGGCGAGGGGGGGCATCACTTGAGCACGGCCGGATCGAGCGGGGTGAGATCGGCCACGCGCTTCGCCATCTCTGCGCGCATCGCCTCGGGCGCCGCGATCAGCCCGCGCTTCACCAGCGGGCCGCCCGGCCCCCAGAGCGTGGCGTAGAGCGTCAGGAAGTCCTTCAGTCCGGGCACCGCCTTGAGGTGCCGCTTCTTCACATAAAGGTAGAGCGGGCGCGCACCGGGATATTGCCCGTCGGCGATGCTCGCATAGGTGGGCGCGACGCCTTCGATCGGCACGCCGTGCAGCCGATTTTGGTTCTCTTCGAGATAGGAATAGCCGAAGATGCCGAGCGCATTGGGATTCTGCGCCAGCCCCTGGACGATCAGATTGTCGTTCTCGCCCTTGTCGACATAGGGGCCGTCGTCGCGGACGCGGCGGCATTCGGCGTCATAGTGCGCCGGATCGGCCTCCGTCTTCAGCTTGGCGGCGTTCGGATCGGCTTCGAGGCAGCCTGGCGCCAGCATCAGCTCGACGAACGCGTCGCGGGTGCCGCTGGTCGAAGGCGGGCCCATCACCAGGATCGGGATGGCGGGCAGGGCGGGGTTCACGTCGTGCCAGGTGCGCGCGGTGTTGGGCTTGCCCATCGGGTTGGCGGCGAGCGCAAGATACACGTCGCGCTTGCTCAGCCGAAGCTTCGGTCCCTGGTTCGACTCGGCCAACGCCACGCCGTCTAGCCCGATCACGATTTCCAGGATCTCGCCGACCTGGTTCTGCTCGCAGCGATCAAATTCCTTGCGCGTCATTCGGCGCGAGGCATTGGCGATGTCCGGGAACTGCGCGCCCACGCCCTCGCAGAAGCGGCGGAGGCCGGCGCCGCTGCCGATCGATTCGACCACCGGCGCCTTGCGGCCGCTGCGCGCGTTGACGAATGCCTCGGCAACCGCCGTCGTGAAGGGATAGACGGTGGAGGAGCCGACGACGCGGATTTCGCGCGTGGCGCTGCCGTCGCACGCCGAAAGGGCGAGCGTGCCGAAGGCGATCAGCGCTAGACGACCCAGCATCGTCACTTCTTGCTCCCCGAGGATGGCGGTGTTCCGGATCGCGGAGTCTGCGCCTCGCTTCCCACGCATTGCCCATCCGGCAATCGCGTTACGACTTTATGACACTCGGCTCGATCGGCAGCCGCACCGACACGGTGGTGCCGACGCCCACGGTGGAGGCGATATCGAACCGCCCACGGTGTCGCTCGACCACATGCTTGACGATGGCGAGGCCCAGCCCGGTGCCGCCGAGCGAGCGGCTGCGTCCCGAATCGACCCGATAAAAGCGCTCGGTCAGCCGCGGAATATGCTCGGCGGGGATGCCTTCGCCCTGGTCGGCGACGGCGAAGCGGACCATCGTGTCCCCCTCGCTGCGCAGCGACACGGTGACCGGCGTGCCGGCGCGGCCGTACTTCATGGCATTGCCGATCAGGTTGTGGAGCAATTGGCTCAGCTGGGTCCGGTCGCCGCGCACCGGGGGCACCGCCTCGATCTCGGTCACCAGGTCGGCGGCACGCGGGCTGCCCGAAAGCTCCACGCAGACCTGGCCGATCAGGTCGGCGAGCTGCACCGACTCCGCCGGCGCGCGATATTTCTCAGCCTCGATCCGGCTCAACGAGATCAGGTCGCTGATCAGCCGGTCCATGCGCCGCGCCTCGTCGTGCATGATCTTGAGGAAGCGGGCGCGGATCTCCGGCTCCTCCCCGGCGCCGTCCGCCAGCGTCTCGACATAGCCGAGCAGTGAGGCGAGCGGCGTGCGCAGCTCGTGGCTGGCATTGGCGACGAAATCGACGCGCATCCGATCGGCGGTGTAGCTGCCGGTGCGGTCGACGAGATGGACGACGCGCTCGCCGGTCTCCAGCGTGCGGACCCGCATTTCCCAGCGCTGTTCGCGGGTGCCGAGCCCGACCAGGTGGATCGGCGCGCTATGGTCCTCGCCCGGATCGAGCAGGCGTTCGGCGGCAGCGGGGTGGCGGATCGCGAGGCGGACGTCCTCGCCCAGGATATGCTCGCCGAGCAGCGCGCGGGCGGCGGCGTTGGCGGCGATCACGCGGGTGGCGGCGGTCACCAGCACCGGCTCGGCGATCGCCTCGATCACTTCGGCGAAGGCGGGGTCGCGGTCCGCTGCCGCCGCATCGTCGCGGGGGGCGGGGGCGGGATCGCCGCCGATCGCAACGATTAGCACTGCGGCGATCGCGCCGACCAGCAGCACCAGCGTCAGTTGCAGGTCGCCGCCGACCAACAGCCCGACGACCGCCGACAGCGTGGCGACACCCAGTGCGAGGCTGATTCGGAAGCCATGGGCCGAAAGCATGGCGCCTTCTAGCGTGCAATCGTCCCAAGACGAGCCCGTATTTACGATTGCGAAATCGGCGCGGGCGCAGAAGAAGAAGGCGATGGACGATCCCAAATTCGAAGACCTGCCGACCCGTCGGCGCGCGCTGATGCTCGGCGCGGCGAGTGCGGCCGCGATCGTCTCGATCCGCCCGGCGCTGGCGCAGACCAACGCCTCGGTGATGCAGTGCGCGATTCCGGTGACCGATCCGGGCCGCGCGGGCAGCTATATCGCGCCCGACGGTCGCGTCGTGCCGGCGCGCACGCCCGGTGCCTTCCCGGCCCCGGGGCGCAGCTTCAAGGCGCAGGACGTCAAGCGCGCGCTGGGCGGCGGCACGCTGCCGGGTACCGACCCCCAGGCGAGCCGCGCCTATACCAACTATATCCGCCGCCTGCAGCGCGGGACCAGCGGCTTCACCTGCTTCGCCTCGCTGCAGATGCCGCGCGGCTGAGGGCCGGGCGGTGTACTATCGCGCCGCCGATCCTGCGACGCTCCGCATCGTGCCGCTCGATGCGCTGACGCTCATCTATCACCGCGCCTCGGGGATCACCCATATCGTCGATGCGCCGGTGCCGGAGATCCTGGAGATCCTCGGCGAGGGCCCGCGCGACGTGGCCGGGCTGCTGGCGGTGCTGGGCGAGCGCTTCGACCTCGCCGATCCCGATTCCGCAGCGCTGGCGGTTCGGCTCGACGAACTGGTCGCGGCGGGGCTGGTGGAGCGGACATGCGCCATCTGAAGCTGCTCCGCATCGGCCCCTTGGGCTTCCGCATCGGCAGCCATTGGCGCGCGCCGATCGCGGCGCTGGACGACCTCTACCGCGACTATTCCGCGCCGCAGGACGGCATCGCCGATTTCAACGTCCATCTGTTCGCCGCCCGGCCATGGCGGCGGGTGCTGCGCCCGTCGGTCCACATCGCGGGGGACTTCGTGATTCCCGACGCCGCGCCGCTGCCACTAGCGCAGGGGCTTCTCGCCGCCGAGATGGGGATGAACCTGCAGGTGGCGCTGGGGCTGCGGCGGTACCTGCTGCTCCACGCATCGATGGTGGAGCGCGACGGCCGCGCGGTGCTGATGACCGGCATTTCGGGGGCGGGCAAGTCGACGCTCGCGGCGCTGCTGATGGCGCGCGGCTGGCGGCTGATGGGCGACGAGTTCGCGCTGATCGATTGCGCGACCGGGCTCGCCCACGCCTTTCCGCGGCTGGTGAGCCTCAAGAACGAAGCGATCGACGTGGTCGCGCAGGCGCTGCCGGACGCGCGCTTCGGGCCGCTGCTGGAGGGCACGCCCAAGGGGGCGATCCGCCACCTGGTGCCCGATGCGCGCGCGATCGCGGCGATGGCAGTGCCCGCCGAACCCAGCCTGATCCTTTTCCCGCGCTTCGGCTTCGAGGCGGCGGAGCGGCCGGTGCTGCCGAGCGAGGCGTTCGTCCGGCTCACCCAGGCCTCGACCAACTATGTCACGCTCGCCGAGCGCGGCTTCGACGCGCTGACCCGGTTGGTCCAGACGGTGCCCGCGCGCGCGATCGACTATCCCGATGCGGCGACGGCGCTGGCGATGGTGGAGGCGCTGGCATGAACCCGGCGCTGCTGCTCGCCCGCGTGCTGCGCGATCCCGGCGCGATTGGCGGCCTGGACGCGTCCGACTGGAACGCGCTCTGGGCGGTCGCGCGCGCCGAGCAACTGGCGGGCACGCTCGCGCACCGCATCGCCGGGTTGCCGATGCCGCATGCGGCGGCGCGGCTGGTGGAGGATGCCATCGCCTCGGCCGAGCAGGGGCGCACGGCGGCGCTGTGGGAAGCCGAGATGGCGCGGCGCGCGCTCGCCGGGATCGAGGCGCCGGTCGTGCTGCTCAAGGGCACCGCCTATGCCGCGGCGGGGCTGTCGCCTTCGACCGGGCGGGTGATCGGCGATCTCGACATCCTGGTGCCGCGCGAGGCGATCGAGGACGTGGAGGCGGCGCTGCTCGCGGCCGGGTGGGAATGGGTGAAGCCCGACCCCTATGACGACGCTTATTATCGCCGCTGGATGCACGAGCTGCCGCCGCTGATCCACCGCGACCGCGACAAGATGATCGACGTCCACCACACGATCCTGCCGCTCACCGCGCGCATCCGCCCCGACGCGGCGGCGCTGCTGGCGGACAGCATGGCGCTGGAGAACGGGCTGCGCATCCTCGCGCCGCAGGATATGCTCTGCCACGCCGCTGCACATCTGTTCGCCGACGGCGATCTCGCAGGCGGGATGCGCAACCTGTGGGACATCCATTGCCTGCTCGGCGAATTTGGCTTCGAGGGGTTGGCCGCGCGCGCCGCACAGCACGGGCTAGGCGCGGCGATGGCACAGGCGGTGCGCCAGTCGGTTCGGCTGTACGGCACCGATGCGCCGGCGGAGTGGCAGGGCTGGGACGCGCTCGACCCGCTGTTCCACCGCCGCCTGACCGCACGTGACACCTGGGGCCGCTCGACCCGCAAGGCCGTCCAGCTCGGCTTCTACCTCCGCTCGCACGCGCTGCGGATGCCGCCGACGATGCTTGCCCGGCACCTGTGGACGAAATGGCGCAAGGGGCACCGGCCGGCCTGAACCCGCCGATGCCCGTTGCGATCAGAAGGTCGCGATCTTCACCATGAAGCGGATGTTGCGGCCCGGCTGGACCACCAGATCCTTGTTGAGCGACGCCGCGTTTCGCACGATCTCGTCGGTCAGGTTCTGGCCGACGATCGCGAACTCGATCCCCGACTGCGACTTGAACGGCCGCCAGGCGATATTGGCGTTGATCAGGTTGTAGCCCGGCGTCTCGGTATCGAACGCGCCGAACTTGGTCTGCTTGGCGTTGTGGACGAACTGCACCGCGCCGTCGAAGCGGGGGGTGAACAGGTTCATGCCGGCACCCAGGCGATAGGGCGGGATACGCGGCACGTTGCCGCCGTCGTCCAGCGTCGCGCGGGTATAGTCGGCCAGACCGGTCAGCTGGAGCGTCTGGTCGTTCTGGTGGAACAGGTCGAGGCTCGCCTTGCCTTCCAGCCCGCGGAAATGCGCGCCCTGCTGGCGATAGTTGAGCTCCTTCAGGTCGCCGTCGCCGCCCATCGCGCAGGTGCCGTCGTCGTCGCAGGTGCGGCCGGTCAGGTCGCCATAGATATAGTTCTTGAACCAGGTCGAATAGGCGCTGCCGTCGAAGTGGAAGCGGTCGACGTTCACCCGCGCCGTCGCCTCGATCGAGTTGGCGCGCTCGATCTTGAGGTTCGGGTCGCCGGTCTCGAAGGTGTTGGGGCCGTCATGCCCGCCGCGCGCGAACAGCTCGGTGATCGCCGGGGCGCGACCGGTGCTCGATCCGGTGAAGCCCAGCTTCACATGGCTGCCGACGTCGAGCAGCGCGCCGAGGGCCCCGCTCACCGGCGTGAACTCGCGCACGGTGAACACGTTGTTCGCCGGCGTGCCTTCGCTGCGGACATGCTCGACCCGGCCGCTGGCCTGGAGGTGCAGGATGTCCGTCAGCGGCAGCTCGGTGAAGAGATAGGCCGCTTCGCTCTGCGTGGTGGTGGGGAACAGGTAGCTGCTGTCGTCGCCGATCGCCGAGAACTTGCGGTTCTGCACCTCGAAGCCGAGCGCCGAGTTGCGGACCGGGCCCAGCGGGTTCAGCAGGAATTCGAGGTGACCGTCGAATTCCTTGTTGCGGAAGGTGGTGTCGATCGTGCCGTCCGGTTCCTTCTCGTCATGGGTATAGTCGGCATAGCTGGCGTCGAGGTTGATCGACTTGAGCGGGCCGGCGTTCACCGCGAACACGTCGCGCGACATTACCTTGGTCTGGCGCATGTCGATATAGGTGGTGTCGCTGGGAATGCCGTATTTCGAGTTGTACTGGCTGATCGACAGGCCGACATGGCTCGCATCGTCGCCGCCGAAGAAATAGGAGCCGCCCAGCGCCGCGCCATGCCCGCGGAAGAAGCTGTTCTGCTGGACGCCAAGCGGCGTGTCGTAATCGCTCGCGTCGCGGTAGAAGCCGTCGGCGTGCAGCGCGAACTGGCCCAGCTTGGCATCGACCAGCGCGCCGCCTTCGCCCACCTTCGCGGCGCTGCCATAGCTGCCTTCCGCCTCGCCCGAGATGGGGGCGTCCGGCAGCTGCATCGGCACGCGGTTGTTGATCACGTTGACCACGCCGCCGATCGCCTGGCTGCCATAGCGAAGCGTGCCGGCGCCGCGGACGACTTCGATGCTTTGCGCTGCAAACGGATCCACCGGGATGCCGTGGTCAGGGCCGATGTCCGACACGTCCGAGCTGCTGGCGCCGTTCTCGAGGATGCGGACCCGCGTCGCGTCCATGCCGCGAATGATCGGCCGGCTGGCGCCGCTGGCGAAGCTGGTGGCGGAGATGCCCGGCTCCTGGGCGAGCACGTCGCTGATGCTGGCGCCGCCGGCACGCAGGATCTGGTCACGGTCGACATGGGTGACGATCGTCGGCACCTCGTCGCTGGCAACCGCATAGGGCGTCGCGGTGACGATGATCACGTTCTTGTCGTTGGCCTGCTGCGGGTCGGTGTCGGCAAAGGCATGGGGAACGAACGCGACGATCGCCGCGCCCGTGAGAAGGGCAGTACGCATGAAGAAAACTCCGTGAACCTGGGGTGCGCCGCTTGAGCGGCGCAAGTTGTTGGTCAGGCGGGGAGTTCGGGCGGCGCGCGGCTGCGCCAGGCGTGCGAGCGGACGAGCCGCGGAGCCGGATCGGCGGCGAGGGCCGCGTGCCACGCGCGTGCCGGCAGCGGCGGCACGACGGTGGGTGGTGTGGCGGCGAGATAAGCGGCTGCGGACGCGACCTCGTCGCAGAGCGGGCAATCCTCGTCGTCGTCGTTCTGCTTGGGCGCGTGGTGGGCGTGGGGCGTGGCGGCCCAGCCCTGGGCAGGATGCACATGCGCGCGGACAATCCCCGCCTGCCAGCATAGCGCGAACGCCAGCAGCAGCGCCGGCAGCAGCCGTACGAACAGACCAGGGATGCGGAAGACGCGCATCCGCAATGCCGTACTGCAGCAACGCGTATGTTTCAATATATCATTGGTCGATGGCGGCGATGTCGATCCGATTCGTGGCAAGGGCCAGCGGGGCCGGGCGGTGCGAGACGAGGATCAGGCTGGTGCCGGTCGACCGCAGCCAAGCATCGACGCGGCGGACCAGTTCCGCTTCGCTCGCGGCGTCCAGCCCCTCGCTGGGTTCGTCGAGCAGCAGCCAGGGGCGCCCCGCCAGCAGCGCGCGTGCGAGCGACAGTCGTTTGCGCTCTCCGCCGGAAAGCGTGCCGCCGGTCTCGGCAAGCGAGGTCTCCAGCCCGGCGGGCATCACGCGCACGGTCGCGTCGAGGCAGGCGGTATGGAGCGCCTCCCACATTGCCGCCTCGATGATGCCAGGGCGGGCGACGCGGAGATTGTCGGCGATCGAGCCGGCGATCAGCACCGCGTCCTGCGGGGCGAGGGCAAATTGGCGGCGGAGCGTGTCGGCGCTGCACTGCGCGATCGGCGTGCCGTCCAGCGTGAGCGCGTGCACGGGGGTGCGGAGCCCGGCCAGCGCCTCCATCAAACGGGTCTTGCCGCTGCCCGAGGCGCCGGTGATCGCCACGCGGGCGCCCGGTGCGAGAGCGTGGCTGCCGAGGCCGATCGGTCGGGCGACGGTGTCGGCCGGGGGCGCAGAAACCAGCTCGCCCGGCAACTCGCTGAGCGTGACGAGACGGGCGAGGCCCTGTTCGACGCTCGCCTGGCGCAGCGCGGTACGGGCAAAGGCGGCCATCACCTCCACCGACGCGGCGGACGCGAGCAGCGCTAGCGCACGGAAGGCGGCGCTGGCGTCGGAAAGGGCGAAAACGATCGCTGCGGTCAGCGCGCCATAGCCGGCGAGCAGCCCGGCCACCGCGCCGTCGCCGCGTGCGAGTGCGGCTCGGGCGCGGTCGAGCGGGCGGGAGAGGTCGGCGATGGTGTCCGCCACGCGCGGGGCGAGGCCATAGGCGATGATCTCGGGCCGGGCGGCGGCATAGTCGACGAAGGCGGTGCGCAGCGCGCCGAGCGCTTCGGCGGCCTCGGCGGCGGGGCCGGCGGTGAGGCGGCGCGCGGCAAGGGTGAGCAGCGGCGGCAGCGCGGCGAGGAGCAGCGCCAGCGCGAGCGCAGCCTTCCAGCCGGCCAGTGCCACCAGCGCCACGGCAAACAGCGCGGCGGCGAGGCTAGCCGGCCGGCTGGAGCGGCGGACGACCAGGTCCTCCAGCGCCTCGATGTCGCCGATCAGCCGGGCGCTGGCGTCGCCGCCGGCGAGATCGGGCGCGGTGCGGCTGTCCTGCGCGGCGAGCTTGCCGAACAGCCGGCCGCGCAGGTCCGCCATCGCGGTGAGCGCAGCCTGGTGCGACAGCAGCCGTTCCCCGTACCGGCCGCCGGTGCGCAGGATGGCGAGGCCGCGGATCGCGGCGCTGGGGATCAGATAGTTGAACGCGGCGACCGCTGCCGTGCCGCTCGCCCCGGCAATGGCGGCGCCGGTGAGGAACCAGCCGGACAGCGCCAGCAACAGGATCGCGGCGAGCCCGGCGATGGTCGCGCAGGCCAGTGCCTGGCGGAGCGTGCGGCGTTCGCGGGCGGCGAGCGGGAAGGGGGTCACAGCGTCACCTCGGCATCGGCGGTGGCGATCAGGCGCGGATCATGGGTGGCGACGATCACCGCGCGTTCCTTGGCGACGTCGCGGAGCAGCGCGGTGATCGCGGCGGCGCTTTCGGCATCGAGATCGGCGGTGGGCTCGTCGGCGAGCAGCAGCGGGCGATCGGCTAGCAGCGCACGGGCGAGGCCGAGGCGACGGCGCTCGCCGCCGGACAGGCCCGAGCCGCGATGGTCGAGCGGCAGGTCCAGCCCGGCGCCGCGGCGGGCGAGCATCGGGCCGAGGCCGACACGGTCGATCGCGGCGAGCAGGTCGGCGTCGGAGGCGTGCGGGGCGGCGAGCGCGAGGTTGTCGCGCAGCGTGCCGGGGAGGATCAGCGGATGCTGCGCGGCCCAGGCGATGGGGTTGGTATCTCCCGATGCCCTTATTCCCCCCTCTCGCACGCGGGAGGGGGACTGATGGCTGAGGCATTCGGGCGCTTCTTCGGGTGACCGGAAGCGCAGGCTGCCCGCGCTGGGCACGATCTGCCCTGCGATCGCCGCCAACAGGCTGGTCTTGCCGCTCCCGGTGGGGCCGGTCAGCGCTACCATGCCCGTCGTGCCCAGCGACACGCTGACCGGCCCGATTGTCCGCCCAGGCCAGGCGATCACCAGATTCTTCGCCTCCACGCCTGCGAACACCTCCGGCGCGGCGGCAGGCGCCACCACCTCCGGCACCGCCGCGATCGCCGTGCGCGCGGCCTCGCCGAGCTGCTTGTCGTGATACGCCGCCGCCAGTCGCCGCATCGGCAGGTAGAATTCCGGCGCCATCGCCAGCGCGAAAAAGGCTTCGCGCAGCGTCAGCGTTTCGGGATCGGGGAAGGGAAGGAGGCCGAGCAGGCTGAACCCGCAATAGACCGCCACCAGCGCCACCGCGAGCGCCGAGAAGAACTCCAGCACCGCGCTCGACAGGAAGGCGACGCGCAGCACCGCGACCGTCCGCGCGGCGACTTCGCGCGTGGCGACGTCTACCTGCCGCGCGATCCGGTCCTCGGCACCGAAATGCCGGAGGATCGGCAGGGTGCGCACCCGGTCGACGAACAGGTCGGAAAGGTCGCCCAGCGCTTCCAGCTGGCGCTCCGAGGCGCGTTTGGCCGCCGTCCCCGCCAGGATCATGCCGAAGACGAAGGGGATCAGCGTGCCGAGCAGGATGCCCGCCGCCACCAGGCTTGCGCAGGCGATGATCGCCACCGCCACCAGCGGCGCGGCGGCGGCCGCGACTCGCGCGGGGACGAATCGCGTATCATAGCCTTCGATCGTTGCAACATGGTCGATCGCCAGCACCGCCGATTGCCCGCTCGACGGCGCCGCGCCGCTGCCCAGCAGCCGTTCGACGAGACTGCGGCGGAGCGGCGCGGTGGTCGCCTGCGCACCGCGCACCGCCAGCACCGGCACGCCCCAGGCGGTCGCCGCACGCACCAGCCCGCCGCCGAGCATTGCTGCGAGTGCCGCACTCGGCACCGCATGCCCGGCGGCTGCCGCAGCCACGCCGTCGGCAATGCCCCAGGCGAACAGCGCCGCGCCGCCCAGGTCGATGATCCAGGCGAGCCCGGCCTGTTTTTGAAGAGCCATATGAGACAATTTGTACAAGCGATTTCGGCCCTGCAACGGAATAGGGGATGTTCCGCATAGGCGGTGGCGCCACCGAAGCCTAGGCCGCGAATACCGGCTCTTTGCTGAGGACAAAACTATGGATATGGCAGTCGTAGAGCTGTCGCGCCTGCAATTCGCGCTGACAGCGATGTACCACTTCCTGTTCGTGCCGTTGACGCTGGGCCTTTCGGTAATGCTCGTCATCACCGAAAGCGTCTATGTCGTCACCGATCGCCCGATCTGGAGGGACATCACCCGTTTCTGGGCCAAACTCTTTGGCATCAACTTCGTCCTCGGGGTCGCTACCGGGCTGACGATGGAATTCGAGTTCGGGACCAACTGGTCCTATTACTCGCACTATGTGGGCGACATCTTCGGGGCGCCGCTGGCGATCGAGGGGCTGATGGCCTTCTTCCTCGAAGCCACCTTCGTCGGCCTGATGTTTTTCGGCTGGGATCGCCTGTCGAAGCGCCAGCACCTGCTGGTGACCTTCCTTACCGCGCTCGGCACCAATTTGTCGGCGCTGTGGATCCTGGTCGCCAATGGCTGGATGCAGCACCCGGCGGGTGCCACGTTCAACGCCGAGACGATGCGCATGGAAGTCACCGACTTCATGGCGGTGATCTTCAACCCCGTCGCCCAGGCAAAGTTCGTCCACACCGTGAGTGCGGGCTATGTCTGCGCGAGCGTCTTCGTCCTTGGCATCTCGGCCTATTATCTGCTGCGCGGCCGGCACCTGGAGCTCGCCAAGCGCAGCTTCGCGGTGGCAGCGGCGTTCGGCCTGGCGGCCTCGCTGTCGGTGGTCGTGCTCGGCGACGAGAGCGGATATGCGCTGACCGACAATCAGAAGATGAAGCTCGCCGCGATCGAGGCCGAATGGCACACCGAGGCGGCACCGGCCGGGATCACCGTGTTCGGCTTCCCCTCGAACCAGGGCCGCGAGACCTATTTCCAGGTCAAGGTGCCCTATGTGCTCGGCCTGATCGGTACGCGTAGCCTGACCGGCCAGGTGGAAGGCATCTATCCGCTGGTCGGCAAGGCCCGGCTGCGCATCGAGAATGGCCTCACCGCCTATGATGCGCTGCAGACGCTGAAGACCGATCGTCAGAACGTCGCCGCACGCGCGAAGTTCGAAGCCGCCAAGGGCGACCTCGGCTATGCCCTGCTGCTGAAGCGCTGGGTCGCCGATCCGCGTCAGGCCACCGAAGCGCAGAAGGATCGGGCCGCCTGGTCGACCGTTCCCAACGTGCCGGCCGTGTTCTGGCTGTTCCGCGGGATGGCGGCGCTGGGCTTCTTCTTCATCGCCTTCTTCGTCGCCGCGCTCTACTATGCCAATACGCGCCGCTTCCACCGCAAGTGGTTCCTGCGCACCGCAATGTGGATCATCCCGCTGCCCTGGCTTGCGATCGAGTTCGGCTGGGTCGTCGCCGAAGTGGGGCGCCAGCCCTGGGCGGTGGACGGCGTGCTGCCGACCTTCCTCGCCACCTCGAGCCTGACCGTGCCCGCCCTGTGGACCACGATCATCGGCTTCACCGCGCTCTACGGCCTGATGGCGGTGATCGAGTTCCGGCTGATGCTGGCGGCGATCAAGCATGGGCCCGAGACCTACGAGCCCTGGCAACCCCGCCACGATCCGGTGCCGAGCGCGCCCGATCCGCGGCCGCTCCACGCCGTTCCCGCAGAATGAGCGCGAGCAAGGAGAAAGAACATGTCCATCCCGCTCGATTATGAAATCCTGCGCCTCATCTGGTGGGCGCTGCTGGGGGTGCTGCTGATCGGCTTCGCGCTGACCGACGGCTTCGACCTGGGAACGGCGGCGCTGCTGCCGTTCGTGGGCCGCACCGATGAAGAGCGCCGCATGGTGATCAACACCGTCGGCCCGACCTGGGAAGGCAACCAGGTCTGGTTCATCCTGGGCGGCGGCGCTATCTTCGCCGCCTGGCCATTCGTCTATGCCGTCAGCTTCTCGGGCTACTACCTGGCGATGTTCCTGGTGCTGTCGGCGCTGATCCTGCGTCCGGTCGGCTTCAAATACCGCTCCAAGCGCCCCGACGCCGCCTGGCGTTCGCGCTGGGACTGGGCGCTGTTCGTCGGCGGCTTCGTGCCTGCGCTCGTCTTCGGCGTCGCGGTGGGCAATGTGCTGCTGGGTGCGCCCTTCCGGCTCGATAGCGATCTGCGCTCCTTCTACGAAGGCACGCTGCTCGGCCTGTTCACCCCGTTCAGCCTCGTCGCCGGCCTGCTCTCGGTCGCGATGCTGGTGCTGCACGGCGCCGGCTGGCTGAGCCTCAAGGCCGAGGGCAAGGTGGTGGAGCGCGCCCAGCGCTTCGGCACCGTCGCCGCGATCCTCGCGATCCTGCTGTTCGCCGTCGGCGGCGCATTCGTCGCCTATGGCGACATGGGCTATCGCCTGGTCGGCTCGGTCGATCCCAACGGTCCGTCCAACCCGCATCTGGTCCAGACGGTGAAGGCGCCGGGCGCATGGCTCAGCAACTATGGTGCCCATCCGTGGATGCTGCTCGCCCCGGTGCTCGGCTTCCTCGGCCCGGTGCTGGCGCTGATCGGCATCCGCGGGCGCAACGGCACGCTGGTGTTCGCCGGTTCGTCGATCGCCAATGTCGGCATCATCGCCACCGTCGGCCTGTCGATGTTCCCGTTCATCCTGCCGAGCGCGATCGACCCGGCCTCCAGCCTCACCGCCTGGAACGCCTCGTCGAGCCACCTCACGCTGTTCATCATGCTGGTGTGCACGCTCGTCTTCCTGCCGATCGTGCTGGCCTACACCGCCTGGGTGTACAAGGTGATGTTCGGCCGCGTCAGCGGGGAAGAGCTGCGGCTCAACCCCGACCTCTACTGAGGAGTTGAACCCATGTGGTATTTCGCCTGGATCCTGGGGACCTGCCTGGCCGTCGCCGTCGCCGTGCTCAACGGCATCTGGCACGAGTTCCATTCGGACCCGAATTCGGACCTGACGGTCCTCGACTGAGCACCAACGAAAAGGGGCGGCCGCATCGCGACCGCCCCTTCTCCCCGAAGGCCGGTGCGATCCTGACAAGGGATCGGCCGGCCATTTTCGTTGGCTGCTAGACCGGCCCGCCCTCGGCACGGCGCTCGAAGATCGCTGCGAGCTCGAGGTGCAGGCGCTTGTGCCGTTCGTTTGGCGCGCGAGCCGCCCGGTCCCGCTCCTGCTCGGCACGCAGGCGGAAGTGATTCGTGAGGGGCGCGTGGTGCAGGGAGGACATCGACCCGGTCTCGTTTTGGGTTTCGTTCATTGCCTGCCTAATGTCGTACTTATCGCGGTCGGGGGCCATTCCGTAGAAGTCACGGTGTGTATCGCTACGGGACCATGCACTTGCGCTTGACGCATGCTCGATCCGCCCTGCCGTGCCGGACGAATCACCCGGAACCGAGTGCCGCCGCCTCCCGTTACCCGGCCATAGCCACCACGACAGGAGCATGATGTGGAGCGGTTGATCGCCGACCTTCCCGGCTGGGTGACGAGCATCGCGCTGATCGCGGCGGCGATCACGGTGGCGCTGCTGGTGCACCGACTGGCCTTCTCGCTCGCGCGGCGCGCGGCGGCGCACAGCAAGGGCCAGCTCGACGACATCGTCATCCGCCGCCTGTATCGCCCGGCGCGCTGGCTGCTGGTCGCGATCGCGCTTTCGTTCATCCAGCCCGGGCTCGATCTCGGCACGAGCGGCACCCGCGCCTGGGCACAGGCAGCGGGGCTGCTGGTGCCCGGCCTGATCGGCTGGATGCTGGTGGCGCTGCTCGGCGTGATCTTTGACTGGGTGCTGCTGCGCGCCGACGTGACCGTGGCGGACAATCTCCGCGCCCGCCGGCGGCGGACCCGCGCGTCGATTCTCCACCGCATCATCGTGTTCGTCGTGCTGGCGATCACTTTCTGCCTGATGCTGATGAGCATCCCCAGCGTGCGCAGCATCGGCGTGACGCTGATCGCCTCCGCCGGCCTTGCCGCCCTCGCGGTGGGCGCCGCCGCCCAGCCGGCGCTGAAGAACCTGATCGCCGGAATCCAGATGGCCTTTTCTGAGCCGATCCGGCTCGACGACGTGGTGATCGTCGAAGGCGAATGGGGGCGGATCGAGGATATCCGCCTGACCTATGTCGTGGTGCGCATCTGGGACGATCGTCGGCTGGTGGTGCCGGTGTCGCAGTTCCTCGAAAAGCCCTTCCAGAACTGGACCCGCGAGACGAGCCAGCTGCTCGGCAGCGTGTTCTGGTATCTCGATCCCGCCGCGGACATCCCGCGGCTGCGCGCCAAGCTGGAGGAACTGGTCAAGGCCAATCCGCGCTGGGACGGCCGCTTCTGCAACCTGCAGGTGACCGACACCAAGCCCGAGGCAATCGAGGTGCGCGGGCTGATGACGGCCAAGGATGCCTCGACCGCCTTCGACCTGCGCTGCGACATCCGCGAAGGGCTGCTTGCCTATGTCCGGCAGGAGATGCCCGAGGCGCTGGTCCGCACCCGCGGGCTGCTGGAGTTCAGACCGACGCTCGCGGAGAGCGACCCGCTATAGTAGGACCGTCATCCCGGCGGAAGCCGGGATCCAGTCACCGCTCGGCTGCAGCAAGGGCCTTGACGGAGGCCTCAATGGATCCCGGCTTTCGCCGGGATGACGGATGCTTGAAATGAGAGCAGCTTCCAGCGCGAAGCCCTTCTATCACGCCTCGACCGGAAGCCGGGTCTCCGCCTCCATCGGGACGCTCCTGAGCTCGCCGGTGAACTTCTTGAGCCACCACATCACGTCCTGTTCGTCGACGCCCTGCTTCAGCGCCTGCCAGCGCTCGATCCGCTCCTCGAGCGACATGTTGAGTGCCTGGCAGATCGCGTCGGAGACTTCCTCCGCGCTATAGGGGTTCACCAGCAGCGCCTGCTCCATCTGGATCGCGGCGCCGGCGAACTTGGAAAGGATCAGCACGCCGGGATCCTTCGGATCCTGCGCGGCGACATATTCCTTCGCCACGAGATTCATCCCGTCGCGCAGCGGCGTGACCAGGCCGATCTTGGCGGCGCGGTACACGCCTGCCAGCACGTCGCGCGGATAGCCCTGGTTGACGTAGCGCAGCGGCACCCAGTCGAGATCGGCATGCGCGCCGTTGATCTTGCCTGACAGCCCCTCCAGCGTGTTGCGGATGCGCTGATAGGTCTCGACGGTCGCGCGCGACGGTGGTGCGATCTGGAGCAGATACACTTCCTTGCGCTGCTCCGGATAGGTCGCGAGAAAGCGCTCGTAGCCGAGGAACCGCTCCTCCAGCCCCTTGGAATAATCGAGCCGATCGACGCCGACGATCAGCGAACGGCCGACCGAACTGGTGCGCATCTGCTGATAGGTCTCGCGCGCGGAGTCGCTCTCGGCCAGCGCGGCGAATTCCTTGGCGTCGATGCCGATCGGGCAGGCGACCAGCTTGACGCTCTTCAGTCCGATGCGCAGCACGCCGTCGGGCTGGACCACCGCTTCCATCTCGGCGCGGGCGAAGTCGATGAAGGACTCCATCCATTCCTGGGTGTGGAAGCCGATCACGTCATAGGCGAACAGCGTCTCGATCAGCTCGTGCGCCTTGGGCAGGCTGGAGAGCAGGCGGCGCGGCGGCCAGGGGATGTGGAGGAAAAAGCCGATCCGGTTCTTGCAGCCCCGGCGGCGCAGCTCCTGGCCGAGCGGGAACATGTGGTAATCCTGCACCCACACGACATCATCCGGCTCGATCAGCGGGCGGACGGTGTCGGCGAAGCGCTCGTTGACGCGCTGATAGCCGCCGGCGAAGCCGCGCTCATATTCCGCCAGGTCGATCCGGTAGTGGAACAGCGGCCAGAGCGTGCGGTTCGCATAGCCGTTATAATATTCGTCGATGTCCTGCTCTTCGAGATCGACCGTCGCGGTGGTCACGCCCTCGCTGCGCTGCATGCTGATCTGGCCGGTGAACTGGTCGGTCTGCTCGCCGGACCAGCCGAACCAGATCCCGCCATTTTCGCGCAAGGCTGCGGCGAGCGCGACGGCCAGCCCCCCTTGCGCGCCGGAGTTGGAGCCGTTGGGTGCGGTGACGCGGTTCGAGATGACGATCAGGCGGCTCAACGGATCGAACTCCAGGGTTTGCTCAGCAGTACGGCACAGTTGATCATGCCGACCAGCGAGTAGGTCTGGGGATAATTGCCCCACAATTCCCCGGTGACGGGGTCGATATCCTCGGAGAGCAGGCCGGCGGCGGTGCGCCGGGTGAGCATCTCCTCGAACAAGGCGCGCGCTTCGTCGGTGCGGCCGGTGATGTGCAGTGCCTCGATCAACCAGAACGTACAGAAGTTGAACGCGGTTTCGGGCAGCCCGAAATCATCCTCGGTATCGTAGCGCAGCATGGTCGAGCCGCGGCGCAGCCCTTCTTCCACCGCCTTCAGCGTGGAGACGAAGCGGGGATCGTCGGGCGCCAGGAAGCGCATCTCCAGCAGCTGAAGCAGGCTGGCGTCGAGATCGTCGCCCGAGAAGGTGGCGGAGAACCGGTCCGTCTCCGCGCGCCAGGCCTTGTCGAAGATCGTCGTGCGGATCGTGTCGGCGCGGTGCTGCCAGAAGTCGCGGCGCTCGGGCAGGTCCAGCACATGCGCAGCGTTGGCGAGCCGGTCGCACGCCGCCCAGCACATGGCCACCGAATAGGTGTGGACGCTCTGGCGGGTGCGCAACTCCCACAGCCCGGCGTCGGGGGAATCGTGATATTGCCAGGCGCGCTCGCCGACGCGCTCCAGCGACTCGAAATCCTCGACGCTGGCAATGCGGTACAGCCGCTGGTCGAAAAAGGCCTGCACGTTGGACAGGACGATCTGGCCATAGGCGTCGTGCTGGACCTGCTCATAGGCCTGGTTGCCGACGCGCACCGGGCCCATGCCGCGATAGCCGGCAAGGTCGGGTGCCGCGCGCTCCTCCAGCGTCGCTTCGCCCAGTACGCCGTAGAGCGGCTGGATATGGCCGCCGCGCGGCTCGGCCCGGGCATCGTCGACGATGTTGCGCAAGTATCCGAGATAGGTCTCCAGCACGTCGAGCGCGCCCAGCCGGTTGAGCGCCTGCACCGTGTAATAGGCGTCGCGAATCCAGCAGTAGCGATAGTCCCAGTTACGCTGCGAGCCGGCATGTTCGGGGATCGAGGTGGTGAGCGCGGCGACGATCGCGCCGGTTTCCTCGTGCTGGCAAAGCTTGAGGGTGATCGCGGAGCGGATCACCACTTCCTGCCATTCCAGCGGGATGGCGAGGCCGCGCACCCAGTGCTGCCATTCGGCGATCGTGTTGAGCAGCATGTCGTCGACCGTCTCGGCGACGTCGCCGCTGAAGCTCTCGTCCGGGCCGAGGAAGAAATGCAGCGGCTTCTCGACACGGAACACCCGTTCCTCGTCCACCATGCCGACCGGCGCGGTGGTGGTGAGGCGCAGCGTCATCGGCTCGACCAGGTAGCGCAGGTGGTTCGAGCCGCCGATGCGGGTGGTGCAGCGCTTGCCCCAGCCGCAGGTGGGCCGCAGCTTCACCCGAATGCGCGGGCTGCCCGCCACCGGCTTGACGATGCGCGCGAAGGCGACCGGGCGGTAGACGCGGCCCAGCCGCTGGAAGCGCGGGCAGAAATCGGTGACTTCGATCGCGTTGCCCGCCGCATCGGTGTGGCGGCTGACGAGGATCGGCGCGTTGCGGAGATAGCGCTGCTCGACCGAGACCACGCCTTCCAGGGCGATGTCCCAATAGCCGGCGTCGGGCTCCTCGCCGCCGACGAGAGCGGAGAAGAGCGGATCGCCGTCGACGCGGGGCACGCAGCCCCAGACGAAGCGTCCGCTGCGGTCGATCAGCGCGCTGACCTGGCAATTGCCGATCGGCCAGAGGTCCAGCGTGGTCATGCATGCACTCCGGCGGCAGTGGCGAGCCAGGCGAGGACGCCCGATACGGTTTCGAGGCGGTAGCGGGCGTCGGTGGGGCGGGGATCGCCGACCAGCACGCCCGCGCCGCCGAGCAGGGCGACCGCGGAAAAGCCGGGCTCGTCGGTGACATCGTCGCCGAGGAACACGGGGCGGCCGGCGGCGAAGCGGGGATCGGCCATCAGCGTGCGGATCGCGCTGCCCTTGTCGCCGCCACCGGTGCGGACCTCGACCATCATCTTGCCGTGCTGGAGATAGAGGCCGTGCTCGGCCGCGAGCCGTTCGCCCAGCGCCATGGCATCGGCTTCGAGCGCCGGGTTCAGCCGGTAATGGACGGCGGCGCCCAGCGGCTTGTCTTCGAGAATCGCGCCGTCATTGGCTTGCGTGAAGGCCCGCATCGCGGCCAGCGCCGCGATCAGCCCGGCGGGGCGCTCGGCCTGTTCGCGGCGGCCGTCGGACCAGTGGAATTCCATGCCGTGGCTGCCGACCACGGACGGCGCGCGATCGCCGAACAGCGCCGTCAGGTCACCGGCCGGGCGGCCGCTGACCAGCGCCAGCCGGCCGTCGAGCTTTTCTTCCAGCGCGCGGATCAGGTCGACCAACACGGGCGTGACCACCACGCCATCGGGGCGGTCGGCGAGTTCGACCAAAGTCCCGTCGAAATCGAGGAACAGGCTGGCAGAATCGAGCAGATCCGCCGGGGGCGGCATCAGCAGAACGGGGTGCCGGTCGGGCATGCAACTCCTCATCGGGGCGCCAGGAAGGGGCGCCCGCCACAGGATCGTTACGCGCGCGGGACCGATCCGTTCCCCGGCTCGTCGGATTCATGCTGCACCTGCGCAGGTTCGGGCACATGGCCGAAGCGCAACGACAGGCCGTGGTACAGCCGTTCCTTGGAAACGATCTGCGCGGTGAAGTCGGCGATCAGCGCGGCGGCGAGCAGCGGCAGCATCAGGCCACGGCTGGCGGTGGTCTCGGCGATGATGATGACTGCAGTCAGTGGCGCGCGGACCACGCCGGTGAAATAGGCGACCATGCCCAGCAGCACGATCGTCCCGCCCGGCGAGGTGGGGAACATCGGCCGGACGAGGTCGCCGACGCCCGCACCCACCGACAGCGACGGCGCGAAGATCCCGCCGGGGATGCCGGCAACGGCGGTCGCGAGGGTCGTCGCGAATTTGGCGGGGGCGTACCACCAGGGGATCGCACCGTTGGTGATCGCGCTGCGGGCCGCGTCATAGCCGGTGCCCCAGGTGAGGCCGGTCGTCACGCCCAGCACCGCCACGACCAGCCCGCAGGCGGCGGCGAAGGCGAGTTTGTGGCGACGCACCGCGACCAGCGGCCGCCAGTCCGATCCGCCGACCGCGAGCATCAGCCGCGCGAACAGCCCGCCGGCAAGGCCGCCCACCACGCCCGCGACGGGCGCGGCGAGGATGGCCTGGCGCAGCGGCAGCGTGTCGCGCATCGCGCCGAAATAGACATAGTCCCCGGCGATGCCGAGGCTGGTCATGCCGGCGATCAGCACCGCGGCCATCACCAGCACCGCCATGCGCTGCTCATAGGCGGCGGCGAGTTCCTCGATCGCGAAGGCGACGCCGGCGAGCGGCGTGTTGAACGCCGCGGCGACGCCCGCCGCGCCGCCCGCGATGAACACCGAGGCGCGGATCGGCACGCGCGCGAGCCGGTGCGCATAGCCCATGATCGAGGCGGCGACCTGCACCGTCGGCCCCTCGCGGCCCGTGGAGGCGCCGACCAGCACCGCGCCGATGGTGAGGATAAGCTTGAGCACCACGGTCCTGGCCGAGGTGAGGCTGGTCATCGCGTCGTCGGGATCGCGGGTGGCGGCCATGACCTGCGGGATGCCCGAGCCGGTGGCGTCGGGCGCGAAGCGGCGGGTCGCCCAGGCGAAGAACGCGAAGCCGGCAGGGGTGAGAAGGAGGGGGAGCCACCACCAGGTCTTTCCGAGGCTGGTAAACCGGCGCGCGGCCCAGTCGGCGGTCTCCGCAAACCCGAAGGCGACGAGGCCGATCACGATCGCACCGCCGAGAAAGGCGACCCGGCGCCGCCAGATCTGCGCGGTGGGGCCATGCCGGCGCACGATCGCGCGGACGCGGCGGGTGGTCCGGTGGTGGTCCATGCACTCCCTCAGCCAGCCCCCGCCGGGGGTGCTGTAGCGGGGG
>NZ_QQWY01000055.1:0-26838 GCF_003950455.1 Sphingomonas sp. ABOLE | reverse complement strand
TTCTCGTGTTCCAGCACCATCCGCACCGCGCGCGTGCGAACCTCAGGCGAGAACTTGTTCGTCGTCTTGCTCGTCATAGGCCCTTCCTCTCAGGAGTTGGGGCCTCCGACAAACCCGGCGCGGTTCAGAAGCACAATTGCGAATGACGCTTGTGGGACGAAGTTGTCACCCGCTGCCGCGACGTATACTCGAGGATGGACGAACGTAGACCGGGTGCGGCCTGGAAGCCTTCGGCATCAAGCCGCGATAGCCGACGTTTCAAGCAAATTGGTCTGCTCGGCAGGTCGGGCACATCTGTACCCGACCTTTGAGCGCATGCCCGATTCCCGTCAGATCGTCGAGCGAACCGGCCGGACGATCAGGGTGTTGACGTCCACGTCCGCCGGCTGCTCCACCGCATAGGCGATGGCGCGGGCGATCGCGTCGGGGGTGAGCGCGATCGCACGGAAATCGACCATCGCCTGCGCCGCGACCTGATCGGTGATCGTATGGGCCAGCTCCGATTCCACCACGCCCGGCGCGATGATGGTCACGCGAATGTCGTCATGCTCCGTCCGCAGCGCCTCGGAGATGGCGCGCACCGCATATTTGGTCGCGCTGTAGACGCCGCAGGTCGGCCACACGGCATAGCCACCGATCGAGGAGATGTTGACGAACTGGCCGCCGCCCTGCCCCTTGAAGCGCGGGAGCGCGGCGGCGATGCCGTGGAGGACGCCGCGAATGTTGACGTCGATCATCCAGTCCCATTCGTCCACCTTCAGGCTGTCGAAGCGCGACAGCGGCATCAGGCCCGCATTGTTGACCAGCACATCGACCCGGCCAAACTCAGCTTCGGTCGCGGCGATGAACGCCTCGAAATCGGCGCGGTCGGTGACGTCGAGCGACCGGAAGGCAACCGTGCCGCCCGCCGCGTTCAGTTCCTCGGCCAGCGCGGCGAGCCGATCGGTGCGGCGCGCGCCCAGCATCAGCTTCGCGCCGCGCGCCGCCAGCAGCCGCGCCGTGCCTTCGCCGATGCCGCTGCTGGCGCCCGTGATCGCGATGACCTTGTTCTCGATACCCATGATAGTCGCTCCGGTTCAGACGGACCGAACCCTCGATCCGATGATTCGTGGATGCCGCGATCTGGTCGGCTGGCGGTAGAACGGTCGTGCGAAATGATTGCACGATCTTCCAGATCTGCAGCCCCGAACTGGATCGTTTGCCATCAGCCCTATAGGTTGCCGATTCGAACCTAAAGGCGAGCAAGAGAAGCGGTGATGGCGCATTGGGAACTGGCGGAGCAGATTGCCCGATATGCCGAGCGCGACGGCATCCTCGACACGTCCATCGCGCGCCTTGCGCTGGTCCGCTCGAGCCGGAGCGGCGAGCCGGTGCATATGGTCCAACGCCCGGCGCTGTGCATCATCGCGCAAGGGGGCAAGCGCGTGCTGCTCGGCGACGCGGTGATCGACTATGGCCCCGCCCGCTATCTCGTCGCCTCGCTCGACCTGCCGATCACGGGCGCGGTGACGCAGGCGAGCGCGGATGCGCCCTATCTCTGCTTCTGCCTCTATCTCGACCCCGCCCTGCTCTCGGAGATCGCGCTGACCCTGCCGCCCCTGGCGGGCGCGGAGGATGGCGCCGCAATGACGCTCCACCCGATGACGCCGGAACTGATCGACGCTGCGACGCGGCTGACGGCGCTGCTCGGCGATCCGGCGAACGCGCCGCTGCTCGCGCCGCTGGTCGAGCGGGAATTGCTGGTGCGGCTGATGACCGGACCGGGCGGCGGCGCCCTGCGCGCCATCGCCAGCAGTGAAAGCCGCACCGGACAGATCGCCCAGGCCATTGCCTGGCTCAAGGCGCATTTCCGCGAGCCGTTCAGCGGGCCCCACCTCGCCGCCCTTGCCGGCATGAGCCTGTCGAGCTTCCACGACCATTTCCGCCGCGCCACCGCGATGACGCCGCTGCAATATCAGAAGCAGCTGCGGTTGCAGGAAGCGCGAGCGCTGATGCTGGCCGATCGGCTCGACGCGGCAGAGGCGGGCTTCCGCGTCGGCTATGACAGCCCCTCGCAGTTCAGCCGCGAATATCGTCGCCTCTTCGGCGCCCCGCCCGTCCGCGACGTTGGGCGGTTGCGGGCGAGGCCGCAGATGGCGGTCGCGATTTGAGTGAGGTTCGGAGGACTCTCGATCCTGCGTGGAGCGATCGGCTGCGCCGGCTGCTCGTCGTCGCTTGCAGCGCTACGCCTCCGAGAGGCGTGAACCTTCCGCGCCACCTTCCGCCGCCATGGAACAGTCGGCTGCAAGGCCGGATGCGCACGCTCGTCGCGCGAAACAGCGTCGGTTCATTGCCGCGTTTCCGAAGCTGCAACAGACCCATGCAGGACTGCCCGAAAGCAGCTGGCGCGAGCGGCGCGCCGAAACCAGCATTCAAGAGGACGAGATTTCACAATTTGTCACAATGGAACATAACGCACGCGAACGCCCGATACGCCGCCCTGCTACGGAGGACCAAGGCCGGATGATCTGGCTCGATTGCATTTTCGGAGCAAGTCGATGCGACACCTGTACGTCCTTATCGCCCTTATGGCGACACTCCTTACCGCCCTCATGATGGCCCTCGTCACCGGCACGGCGAGCGCCCAGACGGCGGCTTCGCCGGACCAGGCCAAGGCAAAGTTCGCCGAGATGGATCTCAACCACGACGGCGCATTGAGCCTGGACGAATGGAAAGCCGCTGGGCGGCGCGAACGCGGCTTCAAGATGATCGACGCCGACGGCGATGGGAAGGTAACGATTGCCGAACTGCAGGCTGCGCGCGCCAAATACGGCCGGGGCGGCTGAGCGTAGCGCCGGCGCGGCTGCAAGGACGAGGCTGGCGAGGCTGCCGCGCCGGGCGTTCCATTCTCCCGTTCAAAAGCGACCCGGCTTGCCGTACATTCTCCCGAAACAACTGGAAAAGCATGTCCGAGAGCGCCGGCACCGTAGCGATCATCGAAGACGATCCAGGCATACGCGATCTGGTCGCCAAGCTGTTGCAGCGCGAGCGATATGACGTGTCGGCGCATGCCGGATCGGCGACCTTGCTCGCGATGGGCAATCTCGAGCGGATCGACTGCCTGATCCTCGATCTAATGCTGCCCGGCGAGGACGGCCTCGACATCTGCAGGACGCTGCGGGCACACTGGCCGCGGCTTCCCATTCTGATCGTCACGGCGAAAGACGACCCGATCGACCGCATCGTCGGGCTCGAACTCGGCGCAGACGATTATCTCGCCAAGCCGTTCAACTCGCGCGAGCTGCTTGCGCGGGTACGCTCGATCATCCGGCGCACGCGCGACATTGCGGCGATCCCGGCGGGCGGCATCGGGGAGAATTTCCAGTTCAACGGCTGGCTGCTGCGCGTCGCGCCGCGCGACCTGCTGGACCCTGCCGGCAATCCCGTAACGCTGACGACGGGCGAGTTCGACTTGCTCAACGCGCTCGTGCAGAACGCCCAGCGCATTTTGTCCCGCGAGTTCCTGATCGATTGGACGCGCGGCGGCCTGGCGGCCCCGACGGATCGCGTGATCGATGTTCAGATCGGCCGGTTGCGGCGCAAGCTGGGCGACGATCCGCGCGAGCCGGCGCTGATCCGCACGGTGCGCGGCGACGGCTATCTGTTCGCGCCGTCGGTGACGCGATGCTGAGCTGGCTGGGGCGCACGACGCTGCGCCAGCGGATCGGCGCAATCATCCTGCTCCACGCGCTGCTCCTTACCGGCATGCTGGTCGCGTTCGTACGGCTGGGGCCGAAGGACCACGACCGGCTGTACATGATGCCGGTTCCCGATCGAGTCGCCGCGATCGTCACTGCGTTCGAGCGGGCGCCGCCGGAGACCTACCCCGATCTCGTCCGCGCGTTTCAGGACGACCGGCAGAATGTGCGACTGCTGGAGGACCGCGCGCCGTTCGTCCGCGCCGATGCGGACACGGCCCGATCCGACGCGGCCGCACGCTATCGCCAGGCGCTGGGTGGACGACCGTTCCGTATCGAGGCGAATGGCCATGACATCCTGGGGAGCCTGGCGGAACAGCCGCTATTCTCGAACAGCCCGTTCCGCGTGATCGTCGCGTTGCCCAATGGCAGCGCAGTGGAGATCCAGAGGGCCATCCCCACGCCGGTCAGTCGATTTCTCAAGCGACTGACGATCGTTGGCGTCGCGGTGCTGGTGCTCGACATTCTGGTGATCTTCTGGCTCGCGGCGCTTACCACCGGCCCCGTCGAGCGGCTGGCAAGGGCAGTGCGGCAGGACGATCCCGACGGGCTGGTGACGCACGGTCCGCGCGAAATGAAGGAATTGGGCGGGGCGTTTCTCCAGATGCGGATGCGCCTCCACGCGCTGCTCGATGAGCGCACGCGCATCATCGCCGCGGTCGCGCATGATTTCCGCACGTACCTGACCAGGCTGGAACTGCGCAGCGACTTCATCGACGACGAGGAGCAGCGCGCACTAGCCGAGCGCGACCTGCTCGAGATGCGCAACCTGATCGACGATGCGCTGACCTTTGCCCGGCCGGGCCCCGAATGGGGCGGACAAGGCGCGGTGATCGACCTGCATGCGCAATTGGCCGAGGTCCTGCACACGCGCCGGGAGATGGGCGAGCAGATCCGGCTGGTCGGAGATTGCGTCGGCTGGCGGGCGAAGGTCACGCCGCTGGCCCTGCGGCGGATGCTCGCCAACCTGCTCGACAATGCGGACCGCTATGGCGGCACCGCCGTCACCATCGCGGTTGCGCGCGCGGGCGGGACGATCTTCCTCAGCGTCGAGGACGACGGCCCCGGCGTGCCCGACGACCGACTGCCGGAATTGGTGGAGCCTTTCATGCGGCTCGAATCCTCGCGCGCGCGGCACACCGGGGGCGTCGGATTGGGGCTTTCGATCGTGCAAGCGCTCGCGCATCGCTTCGGCGGAACCCTGCGGTTGGAGAACCGCCAGGAAGGCGGCTTGCGCGCCATTCTCACCCTGCCGGACGCGGACGCCACGGCCGTTACATAAGCTTACAATCCGCGCATATGGATGCGGCGTGGGAGTGGCAAAGGTCGCTCCCATGAAGACCCATCCCAGCGCTTGCCTGCGCGCATGCGCCTCTCTGGCCGTTGCCGGCATGCTCGCAGGGTGCGCGACCAGCCGGGTGAGCAATGTCCAGCGCGCCGCGACGATCCCTGCCGCGCCCGCCGCGATCACGGTCGATGCCGTGTACGCGCCGACCGGCGACGCCAAGGCCGATGCGGCGGGACGCTGGGCTGCCGCGCAGATCGGACGGGACCTTGCCCAGCGCCTGCGCAAGGCAGGGCTCCGCGTGGTCGATCATGATCGCGCGCCGTCGAACGTCGCCCCTGCGCTTCTGAGCGTATCGGTCCACGCGACCGACCGGGGCAGTTTCGTCAAGCGCCTGGCCATCGGCTTTGGCGCGGGCTGCGCGACATTGTCGGCAAAAGTGCGATTTACAGTGAACGGGGATAGCCAACCACAGCTCGCCTTCGACGGTCACGCCTGGACCCAGCCCCGTCCCGGACTGGTCTTGCCGGTCGGCATCGGGCTGGCGACAGCCGGGTCGGTACGTCTGATCCCGCTGGCAGCCAGCGGGACGCTGGGCCTGCGCGAAGGGCTGGGCCGTGCCGTCGCCAGGCTCGACAGGTCGATCCTCCAGCAGCTGAAGCGCCGATACGGCGAAGCGGGCTGGACCTGGCCTTCCGGGGCGGCCGGCGACCAGCACGGTACCGGCGCATGACACAATCGCTGACAAACCCCACGAAGGTGCCTTGCAATGGCACGGTAGAACCGGGGCAGGAAGAAAGAAGGAGCCCTGTCATGAAGCGGTTTTATGCGACACGCCTGGCACTGGCGCTGCTCGCCGGCTGCGGTGCGGCAGTCCTGTTCCCAACGGGTGCCAATGCACAGATCCATCGCCAAGGCCCGCCATCCGGTCGCGCGATCATCGTCGATCGGGGTCCCGCCCGCACGCACGTGGTGGTGGTCGATCGCAGCAGGCCCGGCTGGTGGCGCGGCCAGCCTGCCTTTGTCGGCTATGTCGGCCCGCGCCGAGGATATTATTTCGCGCCCGGCTATGGCTATTACGCGATACCGCGCGGCTATTGGCAGCGGCCCTTCGTTGCGGGCGTCGTCCTGCCGGTGCCGATGCGCGCCTATGTGGTGGTTGCGCCGGCGACATATGGCCTGGCACCCGCCCCCGCCGGCTATGCCTGGTATTATGCAGGGCCCGGTATGGTGCTCGCCGCCACGTCCACCGGCGTGATCGTGCAATCGGTGGCCGGCGGCTGGTGATCTCCTACGCCTGGCCGGCTTGCCCCCCACCCCGAACCGGCCCGGCGGGGCGCCGCGAACTCCGGAGGCGCGGCGCCCACCCCCTTCGATACAAAAGGACCATCCATGGTTTTCAGCAAATTGGTAGCCTCGGCCTCGGCTCTGGCGGTGACCGGCACTGCGATCGCGGCGACGCCGCTCGCGCTGTATCCGGTGAAGATCGGCGCGGAGACCGCCCGCTATGATCGAGGGCGGGTAACCGTCAATCTGGAACTGCCCGAAGGCGCGGTCGAGGTCCGGCCGCTGTCGATCGAGAAGGGCCAGATCACGCTTGGGATCGCCGTGTTCAACAAGAGCCGATGGCCTGGCAATTTCGGCATCGAGAATGTCGACGTCAGCATCAATGGCGTCCCCACCTATCTGCCGACGCATGATCAGTTGATGGCGCAGGCGCGCGACCAGGCGCGCGACCGCAAGATCGCCGCGGCGTTGATCACCGGCGTGGTGGCGGGCGCGGCATCGACCATGTCGAACAGCTACAGCTATCAGCAGCGCGTCTACACGCCGCATGGCGCCTATGGCCGCACCATCCGATGGGAAGACGATACGCCGGGGATCATCGGCGCCACCGCCGCGGTGGCAGCCGGCGCGATCGTGATCCACGGCATCGACCGCAAGCTGGACTATACGCTCGACCGGATCGACGGCAGCGTGCTCGAGACGACGACGGTGGACCCGGGCAACAGCTTTGGCGGGGCCGTGGTGGTCCCCTTCGACAAGAAGATGCCGCTACCGGCAGAGATCCGGATGCAGATCGAATGGAACGGCACGCGCTATCCCTTCGCGTTTCGCCTCTCGCCACAGGGCGTCGCGGTGCCACGTCCCTTCCCCGCCACGCCGCGCGGCGAAACGATCCCCGTGGACGCCGCGCAGCCTCCCCGCCCCTGATCCTGCTCGATCCAGTCCGGAAACCGCCCAGCTAATGACCGACCAGCCTCGCACGCGCCGCACGTCCCGGCGCATCATTCTGATCGCATGCGCCGTCACGATCCTTCTCATCGTCGGCGCGGTGATGCTCGTGCGCGTCCCCAAGTCGGAGCAGGTGGCGGGCGCACCGCCGCGGGTCGGCGTTGCCCGCGCGGCCCGGCAGGACGTGCCACAGACCCTCTCGGCGATCGGCACGGTGCAGCCGGTGGTCTCCGCCACGGTGCGGGCGCAGCTTTCGGGCACGATCTTCGCGATCGACGTCAAGGAAGGCCAGATGGTCGCCAAGGGACAGCGCCTCGCGCAGATCGATCCGCGCCCCTATCGGATCGCGATTGCGCAGGCGCAGGGCAATCTGGCGCGCGACATGGCACAGCTTGCCAACGCTCGGCTCGATCTCGCCCGCTATCAGCGGCTGCTCGCCCAAAATTCGATCGCAAGACAGCAAGTCGACAGCCAGCAGGCCAGCGTCCGCCAGCTCGAGGGCACCGTCACCGCCGATCGCGCGGCGGTGGACAATGCGCGGCTGAACCTGCGCTACACCGATCTGGTCGCGCCGGTCGCCGGGCGTGTCGGCCTGCGCAAGGCGGATATCGGCACCTATGTGAGCCCCAGCGACAGCAATGGCGTATTCGTGGTGACGGTCGAGGATCCGATCGACGTGTCGTTCGCGGTGCCGCAGGCACAGATCGGCCTGCTGATGCGCGCGCAAGGCGCGCCGGTGCGCGCGCTCGACCAGGCATCGTCGCAGGCGCTGGCCGAAGGATCGCTGCTCGCGATCGACAACCAGGCCGATCCCGCCACCGGCACGGTCACGGCAAAGGCGCGCTTCGCCAATGCGAGCGCCAAGCTGTTTCCCAATCAGTTCGTCAACGTCTCGGTGCGGACGGGCACCATCGCCGATGCCGTTACCGTGCCGGTCAGCGCGCTCCGGCACGGCGACCAGGGCGACTTCCTGTTCGTGGTCGGCAGCGACAAGGTGGTGCATCTGCAGCGCGTGAAGACCGGCCCTTCGCTCGGGAACCAGGTCGCCATCCTGTCGGGCATCACTGCCGGAGAGACGGTCGTCAGCACCGGCGCCGATGCGCTGGACGACGGCATGAAGGTCGCGCCGCTGGCGGATCTGGACGCCGCGCGCAAATGAGCAACGCCATGGCCGATCAAGGCCGAGCCAATCCGTCGCGGCTTTTCATCGAGCGCCCGGTGGCGACGACGCTGCTGATGATCGCGATCCTGCTCGCCGGGCTGATCGGCTATCGCGCGCTGCCGCTCTCGGCGCTGCCGGAGGTCGATTATCCGACGATCCAGGTCACCACCAGCTATCCCGGCGCCGGGCCGGACGTGATGGGGGCCACCGTCACCGCGCCGCTGGAGCGCCAGTTCGGCCAGATGGCGGGGCTGGCGCGGATGAAGTCGGTTTCCTCGGTCGGCAGCTCGGTCATCACGCTGCAATTCCGGCTCGACCAGACACTCGACGTGGCAGAACAGGAAGTGCAGGCAGCGATCAACGCCGCCAATGCGCTGCTGCCCAACGATCTGCCGGCCCCGCCCAGCTATGCCAAGGTCAATCCGGCCGACGCGCCGGTGCTCACGCTCGCCTTCACGTCGACCGTGCGGCCGATTCCCGAGGTGCAGGACCTGGTCGACCAGCGCGTCGCCACCAAGATCGCGCAGATGTCCGGCGTCGGCCAGGTTACATTAGGGGCAGGACAGCGACCCGCGCTGCGGATCCAGGCCGACATGGCCGCGCTCGCCGCGCGCGGCATGTCGCTCGACCAGCTGCGCACCGCGATCACCAATGCCAGCGTCAACGCAGCCAAGGGCAGCTTCGACGGCGACGCGCGCTCCTGGATCATCGATTCCAACGATCAGTTGCAGACCGTGGAAAGCTATCGCGACCAGATCATCCAGCATGAAAACGGCGCGGCGGTTCGCATTGGCGATGTCGCCAAGGTGGTGCAGGCACAGGAGAATGCGCGAGTTGCCGGCTTCATGAACGGCAAGCCCGCGATCGTCCTGGACGTGCGCCGCCAGCCGGGGGCGAACGTGGTCGCCACCACCGACGCAATCAAGAGAGCCCTGCCCGCGCTGCAACAGGCGCTGCCGGCGGACGTGCATGCGCACCTGCTCGCCGACCGGACGACCGGCATCCGCGCCTCGGTCCACGACGTGCAGGTCGAGCTGGTCCTCGCCGTGCTGCTGGTGATGCTGGCGATCTTCTTCTTCCTGGGCGACCTCCGCGCCACCCTGGTCGCCAGTGCCTCCGTGCCGCTCTCGATCATCGGCACCTTCGCCGCGATGCAGCTGCTGGGGTTCAGCCTCAACAACCTGACGCTGATGGCGCTCACCATCGCCAGCGGCTTCGTGATCGACGACGCGATCGTGGTGATCGAGAACATCCAGCGCCACCGCGAGGACGGCGCCGGGCCGATGGCGGCTGCGCTGCGCGGATCGGCCGAGATCGGCTTCACCATCGTTTCGCTCACCCTCTCGCTGATCGCCGTGCTGATCCCGCTGCTCTTCATGGGAGACGTGGTGGGGCGACTGTTCCGAGAATTCGCCGTCACGCTCGCGATCACCATCCTGATCTCGGCGGTGGTGGCGCTCACGCTGACGCCGATGCTCTCGGCGCGCTGGCTGCGCGACGAAGGCGAACGCCGCTCGCATGTCTCCACTTGGACGCTGCGCCAGTTCGACCGGCTCGCCAATGGCTATGCCAGGGCCCTCGACTGGGTGCTGGTACGGCAGACGCTGACGCTGGTCGTGTTCGCCGCCAGTCTCGGCCTCACCGCGCTGCTGTTCGTCGCGATCCCCAAGGGACTGTTTCCCCAGCAGGACAACGGCCAGCTTCAGGCCGTGTTCGTCGCCGATCAGGCCGCGTCGTTCGAGGCGATGGCGGCGATGCAGCAGCGACTCGCCGGCGCGCTGCTCACTGATCCTGCGGTGGCGAGCATCAGTGCCGCCATCGGCGTCGATCCCCAGAATGCCGGGCCCAACCAGGGCCGGATGCTGATCAACCTAAAGAACAAGGGCGATCGCGCCCGGCTGAACCAGGTGGTCGGCGACCTGAAGCGGCGCGCGGCGGCGCTGCAGGGGCTGACCTTCCATGTACGGCCCGTCGAGGATCTGACCATCGACACGGAAACTGGGCCCACTGCGTATCGCTTCGCCCTGCAGGGCGGCGATCAGGCGGCGCTCGACCAATGGTCCGCACGCCTCGTTGCCGCGCTGCGCAGCGACCGCGCGCTCGCCAGTGTCGCCTCGGACGTGCAGGCGCAGGGCAATGGCATCACCGTCGCCGTCAACCGCGATTCCGCCGCGCGGCTGGGCGTCAGCGCGGCGGCGGTCGATGCCGCGCTCTACAACGCGTTCGGCCAGCGGATCGTCTCGACGATCTTCACCCAGTCCAACCAGTATCGCGTGGTCCTGGAAAGCGCGCCCGGCGCCGTCACCGCGCCCGCCGATCTCGGCCGCGTCTACCTGCCGACCAGCGGGGGCACGCAGGTGCCGCTGTCCACCGTTGCGCGGTTCGAAGCCCATCCCGCACGACTTGCGGTCAATCGGATCGGCCAGTTCCCCTCCATGACGATCGGCTTCGACCTCGCGCCCGGCCAGTCGCTCGGCCACGCCGTCGCCGAGATCCAGCGCGTCGAAAGGCGGATCGGGATGCCCGCGACGATCGACACGACGTTCATCGGCTCGACCGACGCCTTCCGCGCCAGCCTGGCCAATGAGGGCTGGCTGATCCTCGCCGCGATCATCGTCGTCTATATCGTGCTGGGGGTGCTCTATGAGAGCTACATCCACCCCGTCACGATCCTCTCGACGCTGCCGTCGGCGGGCGTGGGGGCGCTGCTCGCGCTGCTGGTGACGGGCAATGACCTGGGGGTGATCGGGATCATCGGCATCGTGCTGCTGATCGGCATCGTCAAGAAGAACGCGATCATGATGATCGACTTCGCGCTCGACGCCGAACGGACCGAAGGCAAGGATGCGGAAAGCGCGATCCGCGAGGCGGCGCGGCTGCGCTTCCGCCCGATCATCATGACCACCTTCGCCGCGCTGATGGCTGCGCTGCCGATGATCTTCGGCCAGGGCATCGGCACTGAGCTGCGCCAGCCGCTCGGCATCGCGATCGCCGGCGGCCTGATCGTCAGCCAGGCGCTGACCCTGTTCACCACGCCGGTGATCTTCCTCGGCTTCGAGCGGCTGCGCAGGCGCTGGAGCGCAGGGCCCGGTGGCGAGCCGGCGGCGGTGCCCACCGCATGAATATCGCCGCGCCCTTCATCCGCCGGCCGGTGGGGACGATGCTGCTCACGCTCGGCATCCTGCTTGCCGGAATCGTCGCGTTCTTCCGCCTGCCGGTCGCACCGCTGCCCGACATCGACCTGCCTACGATCAACGTCACCGCCACCTTGCCTGGCGCCAGCCCGCAAACCATGGGATCGAGCGTCGCGGCACCGCTGGAAAAGCGCTTCCAGTCGATCGCCGGTCTTACCGAGCTCACCTCGCGATCGAACGTCGGCATCACCCAGATTACGCTGCAATTCGACTTGTCGCGCAATGCCGACAGCGCCGCACGCGACGTGCAGGCGGCGATCAACGCCGCACGCGGCGACCTGCCCGCGACCCTGCGGACCAACCCCGGCTATCGCAAGATCAACCCCGCCGCCGCACCGATCCTCATCCTGTCGCTCACCTCCAGCACGCGCTCGCCGGCACAGGTCTATGATGCGGTGGCGGCAACCGTACAGCAGCGGCTGCTTCAGGTGCCGGGGGTCGGCGACGTGCAGCTGGCCGGTGCCTCGCTGCCCGCGGTGCGCGTCGATCTCGATCCCGATGCGCTCAACCGCTACGGCATTCCGCTCGAGGACGTGCGCACCGCCATTCAGTCGAGCGCGGCCAATCGCCCCAAGGGGGTGATCGAGGACAGCAGGACATCGTGGCTGCTCACCACCGCCACGCCGACGCTGCGGGCAGAGGATTATACCGGGCTGATCGTCGCCTGGCGGGGCGGCGCAGCCGTGCGCCTGTCCGACGTCGCCAAGGTGCGCACCGGCCCGGAAGACGTCCGCACCGCCGGTTATTTCAACGGCAGCCGCGCGCTCGACATCCTGATCAGCCGCCAGCCGGGCGCCAACATCGTCCGCACCATCGACCTGGTGAATGCGCAATTGCCCGCGCTGCGCGCCTCGATCCCCGCCGACATCCGGCTCGACCCCGCGGCCGACCTCTCGATCACCATCCGCTCGTCGCTGCACGAAGTGGAGCTGACGCTGGTGATCGCGGTGCTGCTGGTGGTCGCGGTGGTCGGGATCTTCCTGCAATCCTGGCGGGCGACGGTGGTGCCGGCGGTGGCGACGATCGTGTCGCTCGCGGGCACGCTGGCGGTGATGTACCTGGCGGGGTTCAGCCTCAACAATCTGTCGCTGATGGCGCTGACGGTTGCGACCGGCTTCGTCGTCGACGATGCGATCGTGGTGCTGGAGAATATCCAGCGCCATGTCGAGGACGGGATGAAGCCGTTCGAAGCCGCCCTGCGCGGCGCAGGCGAGGTCGGCTTCACGGTGCTGTCGATCTCGCTGAGCCTCGTCGCGGTGTTCATCCCCCTGCTCTTCATGGGCGGGCTGGCCGGGCGCCTGTTCAACGAATTCGCCCAGACGATGACGATCGCGGTGCTGATCAGCCTGGTGCTGTCGCTCACCACCACGCCGATGCTGAGCGCGCTGCTCCTGCGCGGGCGCCCGGTGCGGCGACCGCGCGAGAGCCGCTTCGATCGCCTGTTCGGCGCGGTGCAGCAGGGCTATGCCCGCCTGCTCGACTGGGCGCTCGCCCATCGCGCCGCCACCATCCTGATGCTGGTCGCCGCGCTGGTCCTTCAGGTCGCATTGATGGCGGGCGTTCCCAAGGGCCTGTTCCCCGATGAGGATACCGGCTCGATCCTCGGCGCCGTCCGCGCGGATCAGGCGATGGGGTTCGGCGCGCTCGACGCGCGGCTGCGCGGCATCGCCGCGACGATCAAGGCGGATCCGGCGGTTGCGAACGTCGTGGCGTTCACCGGCGGCCAGCGCATCGGCGGCGGCTTCCTCTTCCTGACGCTCAAGCCCCAAAGCGAGCGCCGGGCCTCGGCCCGCGACGTGGTGGAACGGCTGCGCCCCGCGCTCGACAGGTTCACCGGGACCACGACCTTCCTCAATCCCGTTCAGGATCTGCGCACCGGCGGCCGACAGTCCAACGCGACCTATCAATACACGCTGACCGCCCCCGATGCTTCCCGGCTCCGGGCAGCCGCCGACCAGCTCGCCGCGATGCTGCGCGCCCGGCCCGACCTCGTCACCGATGTCGACAACGACATGAGCGCGGGCGCCGCGAGCGCCTATGTCGAGGTCCTGCGCGATACCGCCGCGCGGCTGGGCATTACCCCGGCTGCGGTCGACCAGACCCTGTACGACGCCTTCGGCCAGCGTCAGGTGTCGATCATCTATAGCGGGCTCAACCAATATCATGTCGTGATGGGCGTGGCGCCCGGCATCGCGGACTCCCCGGACGGATTGTCGCACATCCATGTTCCCACCGGCCCGCTTACGGGCAGCGGCCAGCAGGGGCCGAGCGCCAATCGCGACGCCGCCGGCGGCGCACCCGTCAACACCAAGGCGGCAACGATGATCCCGCTCGGTGCCTTTGCGCGCTGGAGCGATGCCTCGGCCCCGGCGCAGGTCAATCACCAGGGGGGCGTGCCTTCCGCCACCATCGCGTTCAACCTCGCGCCCGGCGTCTCGCTCGGCCAGGCATCGCGCATGGTCGAGCAGGCAATGGGCAGGATCCGCGCGAAGGACGGCGATGTCCATGGCGGTTTTGCCGGCACCGCCCAGCTGTTCCAGCGCTCGATGGCGTCGATCCCGCTGCTGATCGGGCTCGCCCTCGTCGCGATCTATATCGTGCTGGGCGTGCTCTACGAAAGCTGGGTTCACCCGCTGACGGTGCTCTCCACCCTCCCCTCCGCCGGGCTGGGCGCGATCGCCACGCTGATGCTGTTCGGCCTTCAGTTCGACCTGATCGGCGCAATCGGCATCCTCCTGCTGATCGGCATCGTCAAGAAGAACGCGATCCTGATCATCGACTTCGCCCTCGAGGCAGAGCGGACGCGCGGGCTGAGCGCGATCGAGGCGATCCGCGAGGCATCGCTGCTGCGCTTCCGCCCGATCCTGATGACCACGCTTGCCGCCGCGCTGGGCGCGGTGCCGCTGGCGATCGGCTTCGGCGCCGGCGCGGAGCTGCGCCGGCCGCTCGGCGCAGCGATCTTCGGTGGGCTGATGGTCAGCCAGGTGCTGACGCTGCTCACCACGCCCGTCATCTATGTCGTGCTCGACCGGTTCGCCCGGCGCGAGCGCCCCCGCCCGGCGCGCACCGTGCCGCCACAGGAAACCTCGCCCGCATGAACCGCGCCTCCCTCCTCCCGCTACTCGCGCTGACCGGATTGGCCGGCTGCTCGCTCGCGCCCGAGTATCAGCGCCCGGCAATGGCGCTGCCCGCGACCTTCAAGGAAGCGCCAGGCTGGACCAGCGCCGCGCCGGCCGACGACGTGGCGAAGGGCGAATGGTGGAAACTGTTCGGCGATCGCGATCTCGACGCGCTGGAGGCCCGGGTCGCGATCTCCAACCAGAACGTCGCCGCCTATGCCGCCGCCTATCGCCAGGCGCAGGCAGCGGTGCGGGAAAGCCGGGCCGGCCTGTTCCCCAGCCTGGACCTCAATGGCAGCGCCAGCCGCAGCGAAAGCTTCGACGGCGGAACGACCGGCATCGTGCCGGGCGGATCGGGCGGCACCGCGACACTCAGTCGCGGCACCACCTCGTCGCTGGCGCTCGGCGCGACCTGGCAGCCGGACCTTTGGGGCCGGGTGGGCAACGCCACCCGGCAGGCCGGCGCGGCGGCGCAGGCGAGCGCGGGCGACCTGCGCAACGCGACGCTGGCCGCGCAGGGCGAGCTGGCCAGCGACTATTTCCAGCTGCGCGGGATCGACGCCCAGGCGGCCTTGCTGGCGGAAACCAGCGCGGCCTACGAACGATCGCTGACGATCACCCGGAACCGCTTCCGCGAGGGCATCGTCTCGCAGGCGGATGTCTTCCAGGCCGAAACCCAGCTCCGCAATGCCCGGGCGCAACAGGCAGATCTCGCACGGCAGCGGGCGATCTACGAGCATGCCATCGCCGTGCTGGTCGGCGCCAACCCCTCGCGCTTCTCGATCGCGCCGGCAGCATGGGACCGCACCGTGCCGCAAGTACCCGCGGTGCTGCCCGGCGCGATCGTCCAGCGCCGCCCGGACGTTGCCGCCGCCGAACGACGCGTCGCGGCGGCGAACGCCGCGATCGGCGTCCAGCGGGCGGCGTTCTTCCCCACCCTGTCGCTCTCCGGGTCCGCCCAGACCAGCGGGGGTGCGCTAGGCAGCCTGTTCTCCGCCCCCGCCAGCCTGTGGTCCTTGGGCACGAGCGCGGCCCAGACGATCTTCGATGGCGGTGCGCGCTCGGCACGTGTCCGGGAGGCGCTTGCCGCGTATGACCAGGCGGCGGCCGCCTATCGCCAGGCGGTGCTGGCCGCGTTTCAGCAGACCGAGGACGCCCTCGCAGCCGTGCGGGTGCTGGCCACCGTCGCCGACGAGCGCGGCGCAGCCGCCACTGCGGCGGTCCAGGCGCAGGCAATCGCGATAAACCAGTATCTCGCCGGCCAGACCGACTATACTGCCGTCGTCACCGCCCAGACCGCCGCCCTCTCCGCGCGCCAGGCCGAGGTGCAGGCGGGGACGAACCGGCAGGTGGCGACGATCTCGCTGATCCAGGCGATTGGTGGCGGTTGGGGAGCTGCGCAAGCGGAGTAAGCGGACGTGCAAGCGCGCACCCACCGGCGCATGGTCCGGCGTCGAGAACCGCGCACCTTGCAACTTCCACTTACTCGCCACAACGATACCCGCTCCCAGCGGCCGATGGCGGTGGCCTTGAGGCCGAAGGGGGCGATTTCCTGTGCCAGGCTCTGCGTCAGCCCTTCGAGCGCCGACTTGGTTGCGGAATAGAGGCCGGACGATCCCGCCGGCGCGCGGCCTGCGATCGACGTGATGTTGAGGATATGGCCGCTGCCCTGCCGGCGCAGCGCCGGGAGCGCGGCGCGGATGATGGCGAACGGTGCGAAGACATTGACCGCGAACAGCCGCTCGAACTCCGCGTCGGTCGCCTCCTCCAGTGCCCCCAACAGTCCGTACCCGGCATTGTTGACCAGCACGTCGATGCGGCCCGTCCGTTCGAATGCGTCGCGCACGGCCGGCGCGATCGCAGCCTTGTCCGTTAGGTCGACGGTCAAGACATGCAGCGCACCCTTCCCCGCCACGAGGTCGGGCACGCCTTCACGGACGGTCCCGACGACGGTGTCGCCGCGCGAAAGCGCCGCTTGGGCAAGGGCCTTGCCAAGGCCGCGGGAAATGCCGGTGATGAACCAGGTCTTCATAGCTGTTCTCCTTCGCCGCCAGACATAGCCTTTCAGCCGGGTCGGATAATCGGGCGCTTGCTACCCGGGCTTGTAAGATCAGCTTCACAATGCTGAGATGCGACGCATGATCCATCCCAGTGAGTTCGGTGCCCTGCGCGCCTTTGCCGCCGTGGCCGAGCAGCGCAGCTTCAGCCGGGCGGCGGAGCAGCTGGGGGTGTCGTCCTCGGCGCTGAGCCAGCTGATCCGCGGCCTCGAGGAGCGGCTCGGCATCCGGCTGCTGCACCGAACCACCCGCAGCGTTTCGCTGACCGAGGCTGGGGAGACGCTGCTCGCCGAGATCAACCCGGCGATCGATGGCTTGACCGGGGCGCTCGCAAGGGCGCGCGATGCCGCCCGGCGGCCAAAGGGCACCGTTCGCCTCCACTGCTTCCATGCTGCGGCGGACAGTTTCGTGGTGCCGATCCTGCCGCAGCTCGCCCGCGACTTCCCCGACATCACGCTCGATCTCACGATCGACGACACAGTTCTGGACATCGTCGGCAGCGGCTATGATGCCGGCATCCGCATCGGGGAGGTGATCGAGCGGGACATGGTCGCGCTCCGGCTGGGCGGGGATATCCGTCAGCTCGCCGTGGCCGCGCCTGCCTATATCGCCGAGCACGGCGCTCCGAAGACGCCCAAGGATCTGCTCGACCATCGCTGCATCCGCTGGCGCTGGCCCGGGCAACCGGGACCCTATGCCTGGGAGTTCTTCGAGCAGGGCCGCTGGTTCTCGGTGGCCGTGAACGGGCCGCTGATCACCAGCAGCCGCGCGGTGATGATGCAGGCGGCGTTGGCCGGCGTCGGGATCAGCTTCCTCAAGGAAGAATCGGTCGTCGACGCCTTTGCCCGAGGCGCGCTCGTTCCCCTGTTGCAGGAATGGTCCGTCCCCTTCCCCGGCTATTATCTTTGCTACCCCCAACAGCGGCAGATGGCGCCCGCCTCGCGCGCGGTGATCGATCTGATCCGCAATGCCGCTTCCGATCTGCGCCAACCTGCGCCGATTGCCTGACCTGGCACTCCCGGGATCCGTTCCGACGTCGCTGGCGCGAAGGCAAGCCTGACGGATGTGACTCATCGATAGTCATGGGTGCCGATCTGCCGAAATAGCGCAAGCGACCCGTCGGCGCGGCGGCGCCAGAGGCGCAGGCCACCCCCTTTCACGACGCCGGAAGCGGTTGAAGATCGCCAGTTTACCTGAAATTTCGGGTACTCGATCACGTAGGCACCGAAATCTTCGAAGCCGACATTCCAGACGCGCACCGAGCCGAAGGTCGCGCCGCGGCCAGCCTCCGTGTAGGCTAGGAGATAGGGCCGGATCTCAGCGATGCCGGTCTTGTTGGTGTCCGCGAACGGCATGACCACGGCATCCTCGGAATAGTCCGCGATCTGGGTTTCCGCGTCGTGGGTCCGCACTGCGACGGCGTTGCGCGCGTTCCTGGCGTGCAGCGTCCGTTCAAGCGCTAAATCGGCGGCGGATGGGTGGTCGGCCGATGTATGGCCCTGTGGCAGATCGACGAAGAATGCGGCCGGGTCCGGCAATCGGCGGAAATACCCCCGGACATCCGATTCGAGCCGCAGGCTGCCATCCGGCTCCACGCCCCACACATGAACATATTTGCCCCGCTCTTCCTCGGTGGCGCCGGTCGCCAGCGACCAGGTGATCGTGAACATGCCCGTTTCGACAAGGGCTGTCCCAAGATCGAGGATTTCGGTGGCCACGGGCACATAGCCGGTCACGCGACGCCGTTTCCCCATGGCGCGGTGATAGGCGGTGATCTGCGCCCTCCCGTACAGCGCCGGCTGATAGTCGAGCATGCTCCTCGCATCGGCGCGATATGGCGCGGCGAGCATGCCGGGATCATTCGCGATCAGTGCCTCGCGCAGTCGGCCGTGCGCCGCAGTTGCCCGATCCTGCACCGTGCTGGGCGGGCCGAACAGCAGGTGGTGCGCAAAGAAGGGCAGCACGTCGGTGTAGAACCGCCCTTGTTCGCCCCAATGCCGGTCGCGAAAGCCGCCGCCATGTTCCTCGGCTTCATGCGGTACGCCGAACTCCGCTAGGCGATGCGAGAGTGCTTGGGCGCCATAGACGTGATCGGCAAGCATGTCCTGCCGCCCCCAGTCGAACTTGAAGCCCCGCAGCGACTTCAGATTGTCGGCATAGGCTGGCAGCAGCTCGGTGAGCGAAAAGCCTTGATGAAATCGCGCAGTGACCGCGCTGTGCACGGCGAGCCGACCGACCACCCGTCTCGCCGGGGGATCGAAATAAAGCGGCGGCCGGCCAGGGTTCGGCGAAAAGGCTTGGTAGATCGATGTGAAAATGCGCGAGTACCCGTCGTCGCCCAGGTCTTCGAGCGATCGGGCGCGTGCCAGCAGATCAAAATCGGGGCGACTGTGCGATGGCTGGATACTGGGCCCCGTCCCGACCGGATGCATGCCATATACTGCCCCGAACAGCTCGGGATGGCGCATCCCCAAGCGGATCGCGCCATAGCCGCCGACCCCGTCCCCAACCACGCCGCGCGCATCGCGGCTGGCAAGGGTGCGGTAGGTGGCGTCGACATGCGGCACCAACTCGCGCACCAGGAAGTCTTCCCAATTTCCCGTCACCGGCGAGTTCACGTACCAGGAGCTGCCTGCGGGCGTGGAGAAGTCAGCGGCGACGATGATCACATCGCCGGTCACATGCGCCCGGATCGCGGCGTCGAGCAGTTGCTTCGCGCCATGGCTGGCGAAGGGCTCGCGATGGTCCTCGAAGAAGTGCTGGAGGTAATAGAGGACGGGAAAGCGGCGATCGACCTGCGCATAGCCGGGCGGCAGATAGACGGTGACGTTTCGGATCGGAGAGATGCCGATCCTGCTGCTGGCGAAGCTCGCCGACTGCAGCTGTTCGTTGACCAGCCGGCCCTGCTGTTGCACGGCGCCCGCCGGTACGCCAGGCTCCGTGCCCGCGGACGCGGATTTGCGCCGGAAGGGAATCACCAGCGTCTCGCGTTCCTGGCCCTCCGAACGATTGAGGAAATAGACCGTGAAGCTGTCCGGCCCGGTTCTCGAGAAGGTGATCCCGTCGAAGTAGAAGTTGGTCGCATCGCGATCAACCAGCGGGCGGTCTACATAGCCCGACTGCGCTTCCCAGCCGGCAAGCTCGGGCGTGAAGTGCTTGACCCGCACCGTCAGCGAATCGCCCGCCTCGGCGAATACACTGATCTCGTAGAACACCGGGCTTCGGTCGCCGAGCGCCCGTACGAAGCCGGGGAGGTGGCCGAAGCGGGGGCTGAGCACCACATGCTCCACCGGGCCGTCCGGCATCTCGCCGATCCAATGTCCCTCGATCCACGCCATGTCGGCGATTGTCGCGCGCGGGGCCGGGCTGCCTTCGGTTCGTAGCTTGATCATCGCCCGCGCGGCGGGTTGCGCCCCCGACGGTCCCGTCGAGAACAGCGCGGCCAGCGCGAGCGCCGCCGTCAGAAATCGAAACCGCGCAGACGGCGCTTTTGCCCACCCCATGTTCACCCTCCCGTTCCGGTGCACCGACATCCGGCCCGGAACGATAGGTGGAAGCAACACATCATCGGCGAGCGGGACGGCCGCCTCGGCAGGCGGGATCAGCGCCCCAAATAGGCGTCGATCGCCTGCCGGTAGCGTCGACTGAAGCGCAGCTCCGTACCGCAGGCGAGCCGCAACACGCCGTCGCCATGGGCCCCGGAACGTATCTCGGCCACGCGGTCCAGGCGCACGATCGCCGAGCGGTGGATGCGCGCGAACGCCTCCTGCGGAAGACTGCGCTCCAGCGCCGCCATCGACTCGCCGAGGAGCAGCGCTCGCCCGTTGCAATGCACCTCTGCATAGTCCCCGGCCGCGGCGATCCAGTCGATCTCGTCGAGCCGGACCAGCCGGACGCTGCCATGGGAGCGGACCACCAGCTTCGGCGCCTCGCCAAGCGTCCGCAGCATCGATCGCAGCCGATCGCCATGCGCGTCCTTGGCGGCAAGCTGCCGCCGGACGCGATCGAGGACCCGGCCAAAGCGAAGATCGTCGAAGGGCTTGAGAAGATAGTCGAACGCCTCCGCCTCGAAGGCGCGGAGGGCGTAGGCGTCGAATGCCGTCACGAACACGATCAGCGGCATCGCATCGACACCGATCGTTTCGATCACGTCGAACCCGGTCATCTCGGGCATCTGCACGTCGAGAAAGATCAGGTCGGGGCGCAGAGCCTCGATCGCCGCGATTGCGGCGGCGCCATGCCCCGCCTCGCCGATCACCTCGACATCGGGTTGCAAGTCCAGCGGCGCGCGAATGGCGCGGCGCGCGAGCGGTTCGTCGTCGACGATCAGGGTCCGGATCATCGCGGCACCACCAGCATCACGCGGAACCCGTTTCCCGGTGCGCTCTCGATCTCGAGCGACTGCCGCTCGCCGTACAACCGGCGGAGGCGCCGACGCGCATTGCCCAGCCCGATCCCTTCCACCACCGCGCCCGCCCCGGCCCCATCGTCCGCCACGACGATCTGGACGCTATCGCCCAGCAACGCGGCCCGGATGTCGATCGTGCCGCCCATGACGATCGGCGCAATGCCGTGGCGCACCGCATTCTCGACGAGCGGCTGGAGCAGCAGCGCCGGCACGTTGGTCGCGAGCGCTTGCGGATCGACACGGCGTACGACGCGGAGCCGGTCGCCCAGCCGCGCCTCCTCGATGGCGAGATAGGCGTCGACGAATTCGAGCTCGTCGGCGAGTGGGGATTGCTCGGCGCGTCGCGCGTCGATCGACAGCCGCAGCAGATCGCCGAGCCGCGCGATCAGCCGCTGCGCGGTCACCGGGTCGTCGGGCACCAAGGCGGAGATGGCGTTGAGCGTGTTGAACAGGAAGTGCGGCTGCAGCTGCGCGCGCAGTGCCGCCGTCTCCGCCTCGGCAAGCTGCGCCTGGAGGCGGGCCGCGGCGACTTCGCGGTCGCGCAGCGCCCGATAGGCACGGGCGCCGAGCACGATGCCGACGAGAATCGCGTAGATCATCAGGTTCACGTGAACAGCGCTCGTCAGCTTGCGCAGCAGCAGCTCCGTGCTCCAGGCGGCCCATGCCGTCCTGCCGTAGATCACCGCGTTCAACATTGTGTAGAGCGCTGCGTGCATGACGGGGATGCAGGTGCCTGCCGCCAGATGGACCGCCGCGAGCAGCGGCACGCGCCGTTCGCCGGCGAAGCGGCGCGCCACCGCCACTACCGCGGGCGTCAGCACCGCCCAGGGCGCATACCAAAGGACACCGTTGGCGAACGCCACATGCCAGGGCTGGGCCGTTCCGGCGGCAAGGCCGGCGACATAGGTCTGCGCCGAGGTGATCAGGGCCACCAGAAGCCAGAGGACCCAGATCGCGGCGAGGCGGAGAAGGCGGCGCTCGGGCATGACGATCGCGCGCGATCATGCCATCACCGCCAACGCCGCGGAAGGGACGATCAGCGCTGATCGCGCAGCGCGGCGAGCTTGGCCTTGAACGCGGCGAGTTCGGCCTGGGTCACCCTACCGTCCCGATCCGCGTCGGCGCGATCGAACATCGGCATCGGCGCCCGTGCCAGTTCGTCGCGGGTCAGCCGGCCGTCGTGATCGGCGTCGGCCTCGGCAATCAGCGCGTCCAGCCGCTCGACGGCATCGGGCCGGAACCGCGCCAGCCGCTTGAAATCGTCATGGCTCACCGCGCCGTCATGGTTGCGATCGGCCTTGTCGAACCGGGCGACGCGCGACTGGCGAAACTCCTCGCGGGTGGTCACGCCGTCGCCATTGGCATCGGCATTGGCCAGCGCGGCAGCGGGATCGCGCTGCATCTGCGCCAGTGCGGGGCTCGCCATCAGAAGGGCGATCGGAAGGAACAGAGATGTCTTCATGCGATGAAAGCCTCGAAGCGTGGGTGCGGCCGCGCCCAGGGGGCTGAAGACGCGACCGCGGGGGAAAAGAGTCAGCGCCGGGTGGGCACGGTGCCGCTCACCGTGCGGGTCGCGCCCTGCGGGCCGGTGAAGCTGCTGGAATAATTCGCTGTGCCGTCGCCATTGGCGGTGGCGCTGGTCGTGCGGCGATAGCTGTCGCCGTTGTTCAGCGTGGTCGTGCGGCTGCCGCTGAAGCTGCCGTCGCCCCAGTTCGCGTCGCGCGCCGTGGTGGCGCCACGGCCATTGTTGAACTGGGTGCTGCGATCCGCCGAAGCGTGGCCCGGACCATAGTCGCGGCTCCGCTCGTGCCGATAGCCGCGTCCGTCGGACAACTGCAGGCCACGCCGGACCGTCGCCGCGCCAGGCGCGCGCGTTGCCGATCGCCACTGGGCAAAGCCCTGCCCCGACGCGGTCCTCCCGACCACGGCATGGCCGCGACGCACCTGCGCCTCGGCTGGGATGGCCAGGGTCGTCAGCCCCGCGGCGAGCGCGGCGAAGCCCAGAACATGCTTGTACATCGTGTCACTCCTTGCACAGGCGACGGAAGCCGCCGCTAGCATCGGGTCTAGCGGGCGGCTGTAATGCCCCTGCGACCCCTGCGTGACGAAGGGTAACAGAGTGTAACGCCGCCGCCTCGCCGCGTTCACCTGCAGCGCATGCGGCGCTATTGATACGCCATGGAAACCAGCTGCATCGCCGTCGTCGAGGACGACCGGGAAATCCGCGCGCTCGTGGTGGACCTGCTCCACCGCGAAGGCTTCGAAGCCGTGGGATGCCGGACGACGGCCGAGTTAGATCAGCTGAACGAGCGTCGCCGCGTCGATCTCGCGGTGCTCGACGTGATGCTGCCCGGCGAGGACGGGTTCTCGCTCTGCCGGCGCCTGCATGCGGCCGGGGACATCCCCGTGCTGATGGTCACCGCCAAAAGCGACGATGTCGACCGGATCGTGGGGCTCGAGCTCGGCGCGGACGATTATCTCGCCAAGCCGTTCAACCCGCGCGAGCTGGTCGCCCGCGTGCGCGCGATCCTGCGCCGGACCCGCCCGCGCCACCGGGTGCACGCCCCGATCCCCACCGAACGCTATCGCTTCGGAGGATGGACGCTCGACGTCGGCGCGCGGGCGGTGGCGGCGCCGGACGGCGGTGAGATCGAACTGACCGCTGGCGAGTTCGACCTGCTGCATTGTTTCGCCACCCATCCGCAGCGGGTGCTGAACCGCGACCAGCTGCTCGATTGGACGCGCGGCCGTAGCGCGGGACCGTTTGACCGGGCAATCGACGTCCAGCTCAGCCGGTTGCGCCGCAAGCTCGCCTGCGCGCCGGGCGGCGATACCATCATCAAGACGGTGCGCGGCGGCGGCTATCAGTTCACCCTTGCGGTGGAACGGCTGTGAGCATCGGCTCGAACCTTTCGCTGCGGCTGGCGGCGATCCTGCTGATCGGCTTTCTGCTGGTCCAGCTGGTGATCGCGGTGGTGGTGTTGCCACGATCGTCCGATTCCGGCCGCTCCTATGGTCTGCCGAAGCCCACCGAAGCGGCCGCCATCGCCGACGCGCTGGATCGCGCGCCGGCAGCGCAACGGAGCGCGCTGGTCGGCGCGTTCGATGGCGGTCTCTATTCGCTATCGCTTGCGTCCGCGCTTCCGCCACGCTGGCGGTCGTCGGACGAGCTGGAGGGGCTCGCCGCACGCTATCGCGCCGCCGCGAACGGCCGCGCGGTCAGCGTCGACGGGCGGCGGCCGCGGATCGGCCGATGGATCGGCGATGTGGCGCGACCGGCACGCTTCCTGGCGCCGATCCGCGTGGCGATCGGGTTGCGCGACGGCGAGATCCTGCTGCTCACCAGCCAGCCCTCGGACGATCTGCGCGCCTATATCCAGGGCCGGGCGAGAGTGGGAGCGGCCGGGGCGCTGGTGCTGCTCGGTGCGCTGATGCTGGCGGTACGGCAGACGACGAGGCCGCTGGGGCAGCTGTCGCGGGGCGTTCGCCGATTCGCGGACGATCTCGATGCGCCGGACCTGCCGGTGCGGGGGCCGCGGGAGATCCGCGCGCTCGCCGCCGCGTTCAACGAGATGAAAGCGCAGATTCGCGCGCTGGTCGGCGAGCGCACCCGGGTGCTCGGCGCGATCGCGCATGACCTGCGCACCTATCTCACGCGGCTGCGGCTGCGCGCCGAGTTCATCGACGATGGCGAGCAGCGGAACCGCGCCGTGCGCGACCTCGACGAGATGGCGGCGCTAATCGACGATACGCTGTTCCTCGCCGATCGCGACAGCGCACCACCGGCGCGGCCCGAGCCCGTGCCACTTGCGACCGCGCTCGGCGAAATCGTCGCCGCGCATGCCGAGCTCGGCGATGCCGTGACTCTGGCACCGGTGCCCGCCGACCGGGCCATCGCCGCGACCCCCCTGGCGCTGCGACGGGTGCTCGACAATCTGATCGTCAACGGGCTGCGCCACGGCACCCGCGTGGTCGTGACGGCAGCGGCGGCGGGAGATGCTTCGGTCGCGATCACCGTCGAGGACGACGGCCCCGGCGTGCCGGCAGCGGCGCTGTCGCGGCTGGGCCTGCCGTTCCAGCGATTCGACCCCTCGCGCAGCCGCGAGACCGGCGGCGCCGGGCTGGGGCTCGCGATCGTGCGTGCGCTTGCCGGCCGCGACCGGGCATCGGTGCGGTTCGAGCAGGCGACGCCGCACGGGCTCCGCGTGGTGCTGCACTATCCCCGCGCGGCGTGCTGAACGCGCCGCTACCAGCCGCCGGGCACCGACTCCAGGATGATGCCCGTGGCGATCGCAGCAAGCACGATGCGATCGCCCGCATAATACCAGCGATAGCCCGCCGGCGGCACCCGCAGCGCATAAGCGCGCGGCTCGACGACGACATAGCGCCGCATCGGCGGCGGCAAGGTCACGCCCACCACCCAGACGCGTCCATACACCCCGCGCGGCGGCAGATAATAGCCATAGCCGGGTGCGAAGTAATAGCCTCGGCGCGGGCCGGCATAGACGGTGAATTCCGGCCGACCACGCCACCAGCCGGGACGGGTCCGATCGACGACCACCACGCGCGGGGCGGGCCGGGAGACCTGCACCGGCGCAGCGGACACCGGCTGCGAACTCGCAACGGACGACGCTAGCAGCATCGCTGCCATGCCCGCCTGGCGCGCGCCGGCGATGACGATTTCGAGGATCATGTGCTCTGACTCCGCAAGAAGAAAGCGCTTCTTCTTGCCCCCGAATGCAACGCTGGAATGTGCCTCTGTAAGCTTTTGTAAGCACCGAGCCGGCGGGTACACTCCGTTACGGCGAAGCAATGTTGTGCTTACTGCCAGATCCTAGTGCTCCTGCCGAGCACCCGGCCGCCTACTGTCCGGGTCCAGGAGAAGTGTTATGCATCGGATCATCGATCGTCATCGGCCACAGGCAAATGGCCGCTTTTCCCTCCTTGCCCGGACGGCCGCCGCGTCGGCACTGGCTGCGCTGGCGGCGTCGCCCCCCGCAGCGGCGCAGGAATCAGCCGGCGCCGAGAAGAAAGGGTTCTTCTCGGTCGACGAACGAAGCTGGGTCGTGCGCAGCGAGTACAATGCGCCACGCAACGACTTCAACCGCGACTTCCGCGACATCGGCCTGGCGAGGCTCGAGGTGCAACGCGCCTGGACGCTGCACGGCCCGCTCGAGCTTCGCGCCGGTGGCGGGATTACCTATGCGAAGGGGTCGACTGCCGAGCCATTCTCCACGGCCCCGGCGCGCAATGTCGATGTCCTGGGGTTCAATGGCGGCGTGGAAGCACGGATCGACCTGCTACGGCTCGACAAGGTCCGCCTGTTCGTCGACGGGTCGGTCAACATGCTCTGGACGCATGGCATTCAATTTCCGCCGGGGGGCACCGGCTTCAACGGCTATCTGCGGGCCGAACCGGGCGCGATGGTCAAGCTCAACGACTGCCTCGCATTTGAAGCCGACTACCATCTAAGCCATGTTTCCAACGGCGCGGGAATCGTCGCGCATAATCCCGCCTGACCTGCCCCCGGTTGGCTCCCTCGCTTTGATGTAGAGTCTGCCCCAAGGAAGGAGCAGAGGAATGAGGAAGAGCCGTTTCACCGAGGAGCAGATCATCGGGATGATCAAGGAGCAGGAGGCTG
>NZ_QQWY01000054.1:0-27019 GCF_003950455.1 Sphingomonas sp. ABOLE | reverse complement strand
CATATCGATCGTTGGTCAATCGGATTGCCGCCCTCCCATATCGGCGCCCGTAGGGCGGCACCACATAAAAGGGGCAGGAAAGCCTGCGAATAGCATCTGCTGGCATCGTACCGGATTTGTTCGCCCTTAGCGTGCAGATACGTCACTTTCGTGTAGTCACCCCAGGAAACTCATAGGCGCTCCAAGCTGGCGCTCCACACATAGTCAGGCAGCCGTATTCACAGTCTAGATCGAACTTAAATTGTCGTGGGATCACACACCGAAGCGTCGTGGGATCACACACCCTACTATCGTGGGATCACACACCGAATCACGTGGGATCACACACCGGGGGTTCCCGGAAGGCCGCAGGAAACGTGGGTTTTTTGGCCCATTTTCCAGCCTTAACCTTCTTAACGATTCCTATTTAACAGAATCTCTTAACCCACCAGCACTCCGCACCCGGATAGCTCGAAGACATTGCGGAATTGACCCTACGGGCCAATGCGCCTTTGTTTCGTGCCGGCTATCGCCGTCACAAGGGCGGCCTATCGGCCGCAGGCTTCCAGGAGAAGCAAAGCGGATCGGGCGGTGTGTGCCTGTCAGCGTTAGGCCCGGCGGACAGGGCAGGTCAGGCGATATCCCAAAGCTCACCGTTGCACCTTGCCGGTGTGTACGATCACGCCGGATCGAACAGGCGGGCGAACTCGCGCTGATCGTAATAGCGGATTTTCTTCGCCCAGAGCGGGCGTTCGCCCTGCCGCAGCAGCAGAAGGGTGTCGGCGGGCATCCGCATGATTTCGTCCGGTGTCACCAGCCTGCGCGCGGCGACGTGGCCGCTGACGCTGGTGGAATGGTCCGGGCTGTCGAACCAGCTCGTTTTCTGTGACGTGCTGGCGGTCTCATATTCGATCGTGGTGTCGCCGATCGTGCGCGAGAGCATGTCGGCCGTCGCATGATCGTTGACCCCGAATGTCTGGACCACGCCGGCATTGGACAGGAAGGTGCCGGCGCGTTCGCCATAGAGCGCGCGGAGCTGGTGCATGTCCTGAAGGATCGGCCAGAGCTGGAGGCCATAACCCGCCATCAGCCCCATCGCACGTTCCACCGGCTCCAGTCGGCCGAGGGCTGCGAACTCATCGAGCAGGAACAGCACCGGGCTTGCCGGGCGGGCAGGGGATCGCGCCATGTCGGTGACGGCCTGCCCGACCAGCAGCCGCAGCCAGCGCGCATAGGTGTCGAGCCGATCGGGCGGGAGGCACAGGAACACGGTACCCGGCCGCTCCTTCAGGTCCGCGAACCGGAAGTCGGATGCCGAGGTGCTGTCCACCAGGCGCGGGCTGTCCATGAAGTGGGTGTGGCGCTGCGCCGAGGAGAGCACGCCCGCAGCCTCCCGGTTCGACTTGCCGAGCTGGCGATTGGCGGCGCGCGCGATGAGGCCGCCGGCGCTGGTGCTGGCCTGCATGTCGGCGAGCAGCGTGGCGAAGCCGGCGGGATCGCGGGTGAGCTTGTCGCGCACGGTCGCCAGCGTGACGCGGGCAGGGGGCTCGTGGACGACGGTGTGCAGGATCACGCCGGCGATCAGCGCCTTGGCTTCCTCGTTCCAGTGTGCCTCGCCCGATTGCCCCGGTGCGTCATGGACCAGCGCATCGGCGATCGTCTGTGCATCCTCCGCCAAGTCGAGGCTGGTCGGATCAAGCCACGCCAGAGGGTTGTAGCGGGCCGTGGGGCGCCCCGAGACGCCGAAGGGGTCCAGGCACCACACATCGCCCTTGGCGGCCCTCGCACGGGCTGTGACGCGGGCATTCTCGCCCTTGGGGTCGATGCAGACCACCGAGCGGTCCAGCGTGAGCAGGTTGGGGATGATCGTGCCGACGCCTTTCCCTGAGCGGGTAGGGGCCATCGTCAGCAGATGGGCGGGTCCGTCGTAGCGCAGCAGCTTGCCGCCTTCGATGGAGCGGCCGATCAGAAGATCCCCGTTTCCCTCAAGCCGGCGCACGTCTCCCCGATCGCCGAAGCGGGCCGAGCCGAGCAGCGAGCTGCGCCGGTTCGCGGCGCGGCGATTGACGCGCCAGGCCAGGAACAGGATCGCGCCGGCCAGCAGGAACGGAATGTCGGTGGCAATCTCGCCATAACCGAAGATGCCCTTGAGCCAGCTATGGCTGGCGAACAGCACGACCGCGGCGACGAGCACCGCGAACAGCGGGCTGATCCGCCGGCCGGGCATCAGCCGGCCCGTTCCAGCGGCGTGATCGCCAGCCCCGGATCGGCGTTGGGATGATCGTAGAGCTTGAGGATGATTTGCGTGGCGAGGGGAGGGGGCACGGCCTCGTCGCGAAGCATGTCGAACAGCGCCTCATCCTCCGCGTTCAGGTCCATGCCCTCGATGGCGAGATTGGCGCGGGAGTCCGCGTCATCCTCGCGCCACATCGCGGCTTCCGCAGGCGTGCCGCGTACATAGTCGAGCGCGCGAACTTCCGTCCGGAGAGCGTCAAGGTCGAGCGTCGTCATGCCACCGTCTCCTTGCCTTCCGCTTCCGCGTCAAAGGCCCGCTTGCCGCGTCGCTTCCAGAGCGCCACCATATCGCTGGCATCATCGCCGCGAGCGCGTCCGACCAGTTCGAGCAGCGCACCGTAAATGGTCGCGCGATCGTCATCAGCAAGATCGACCAGACCGGCCTTTTGGACGAGGCCGCCCAGCTCGATCAGGTGGCGGGTGCGTTCGCGCCGTTGCACGACCCAGCCCCGCGTATCAGTCCGACGCCGTGTCGCTTCCAGACGCTGGATCAGCGCCTGGTTGCGTGCCAGCGCTGTCACGGTTGCCGCCAGCAGTTCGCCCACCTTTGCGCCCGCGCCGCTGAAAGAAAGCCGCGCCCTTCGATCGCCACGCCTCCTTCGCTTCCGCGTTCTGTGAGGCGACGGCATCGAGTAGCACGCCGGCGAGTGTTTCCATGTCGAGTGAATCGGCACCCGTGGCGGTGACGAGCTGGCCGAGTTGTTCGACCCGGCGCGCCTTCAGACTACGCGCCTTGTCCTCCAGCGCTTTCAGCTCCGCGTTATAGTCCCGCACCTTGCGCATGGTGCTTCCTTTCTCCGCGTTTTTGACCGCAGCAGCCTAGCAAACCTATAGGGGAGGGCAACCCACATCAACAGCCAGCACCGAGTCAATCAGGAGATGCGAAGCAGATCATGAGTGCGCGCTTATACGTCGTTGCCGACGTGCGCTAAGAAGTGCATCATGCCGGTCGCGATGGCGATCTATCATTTCAGCGCCAAGGTCATCAGCCGTGCGAACGGCTCCAGCGCCGTTGCGTCCGCTGCCTATCGCTCCGCATCCGAGCTGCACGATGCGCGGCTTGGACGCAGCCACGACTTCTCCAACAAGGCGGGCGTCATCCACTCCGAAGTGCTGCTGCCGAAGGACGCACCGGAGCGCCTGTTGGATCGGACGACGCTGTGGAACGAGGTGGAGGCAGGAGAGAAGCGCAAGGACGCGCAACTGGCGCGTGAGGTAGAGTTTTCGATCCCGCGCGAGATGAACGAGAAGCAGGGCGTGCAGCTCGCTCGTGACTTCGTGGAGAAGGAGTTCGTGAAGCGCGGGATGGTCGCCGACCTCAACGTGCATTGGGACAAGGCCAAGGATGGCAGCCCGAAGCCGCACGCGCATGTCATGCTGGCGATGCGCGAAGTTGGGCAGGAGGGGTTCGGCAAGAAGGTCCGGGACTGGAACTCGACCGAGCTGTTGAAGGGCTGGCGCGAAGCGTGGGCGGCGCATGTCAACGAGCGCATGGCGGAGCTGGGGCTGGAGGGGCGGATCGACCACCGTTCCTATGAAGACCAGGGCATTGCGCTGGAGCCGCAGCACAAGATCGGCCCGGCAGGAATGCGCCGGCTCGACCGCGGCGAGGACGCCGAGCGTGCCGAGGATCACCGGCGCATCGCGCGGGAGAATGGCGAGAAGATCGCGGCCGACCCGCGCATCGCGCTCGACGGCATCACACGGCAACAGGCGACCTTCACCACCCGCGATCTTGCTGCGTTCGCCTTCCGTCATTCGGATGGCAAGGAGCAGTTCGACCAGGTGATGGCGGCGGTGCGGGCCAGTCCCGAGCTGGTGGCATTGGGCAAAGACGGGCGCGACCAGGAGCGGTTCACGTCCCGCGAGATGATTGCGACCGAGGCGCGTCTGGAGAAAGCCGGCGACGAGCTGGCGCGGCGCGACGCGCATGGTGTGTCCGACCGGCACCGTGCCGGCGCTCTGGAGGCTGCGGAAGGACGCGGGCTGGTCCTGTCGGGCGAGCAGCGCGATGCCTTCGACCATATCACCGAGGGCCGCGGGCTGGCGTCGGTCATCGGCTATGCCGGCACGGGCAAGTCGGCGATGCTGGGCGTTGCGCGCGAGGCTTGGGAGCGCGAGGGCTATCAGGTGCGCGGCGCCGCCCTGTCCGGGATCGCGGCCGAGAATCTGGAGGGCGGATCAGGTATCCGGTCCCGCACCATCGCCAGCCTTGAACATGGTTGGGCACAGGGCCGCGACCAGCTCACGCGCAACGACGTGCTGGTGCTGGACGAGGCGGGCATGATCGGCACCCGCCAGATGGAGCGGGTGCTGTCCCGTGCCCGCGACGCGGGCGCCAAGGTGGTGCTGGTGGGCGATCCCGAGCAGTTGCAGGCGATCGAAGCCGGCGCGGCGTTCCGGTCGATCGCCGAAGCGCACGGCGCGGCCGAAATCACCGAGGTTCGCCGACAGCGTGAAGGCTGGCAGAAGGACGCGACGCGGGCACTGGCGACCGGCCGCACGGGCGAGGCGATCCACGCCTATGGCGACTGCGGCATGGTCCACGCGGCCGATACGCGCGAGCAGGCCCGCGCCGAGCTGGTGGAAGGCTGGGATCGCCAGCGCCAGGCTGATCCCGACCAGACGCGCATCATCCTCACCCACACCAATGCCGAGGTGCGCGAGCTGAACCAGGAGGCGCGCGGACGGGTGCGCGCGTCGGGCGGGCTGGGCGAGGACGTTGGCGTCACCGTCGATCGGGGCGCGCGCGACTTCGCGGCCGGCGACCGCATCATGTTCCTGCGCAACGAGCGCTCGCTTGGCGTGAAGAACGGCACGCTGGGCACGTTGGAGCGGATCGATGGCGGGCACATGGCGGTACGGCTCGACGGGGGTGGGCACGCTGCGTTCGACCTCAAGGACTACGCCGCGGTCGATCACGGCTATGCCGCTACCTTCCACAAGTCGCAGGGCGTGACTGTCGATCGCGCGCACCTCCTCGCGACGCCGGGCATGGACCGGCACAGCGCCTATGTCGGCATGTCGCGGCACCGTGACGGGGTGCAGCTCCACTATGGCCGTGACGACTTCGCCGACTTGGCGAAGCTTGCCCGCACGCTGTCACGCGACCGCGCCAAGGACATGGCCGGCGACTATGCCGTGCCGTCCGATGAGGACAGGGCGCGCAGCTTCGCCGAGCGGCGGGAGATACGCTGGCCCGAGCGGGCGCGGGAAATCGTCCATCAGGTCCGCGACAAGGCCAAGGATATGTTCGCGGGTTTTCGGCCCAAGCCTGCCGCCACGCCGGAGAAGGCACCTACCCCGGATCGCACCGAGGCGGCGATCGGCGGCAAGCCGGACCAGGCCAGGGCAATTGAACGCTATGCGCGGGCGTCTGCCGATATAGGCCGGATGCGCGCGCAGGATCTGCCGGTGCTGCCGCATCAGGAGAGCGCGTTGCGCCGCGCCGGCGAGGCGCTGGATCAGGTGCGGCCTGATGGCGCGCGCGATCTCGCTTCCGCGTTCCGTCGCGATCCCGGGCTGATCGGGCAGGCGGCCGGGGGCAACACAGGCGGTGCGGTGCGCGCGATGGCCGAGGAGCGCCGGGTGCGGCTCGACCCCGGCGCGCGCGCTGACCGGTTCGTGGAGAGCTGGCGTGGGCTGGCGCGCGAGCGGGCAGGCGGCGACCAGGCGCGGGTGGAAAAGGCTACCACGCGCATGGGTGTGATGGCCGAGGGGCTACGCCGCGACCCCGAGCTGGCGAAGGCGCTGGAGCGCCGTGCGCCCGAGCTGGAGCTAAAACTGGAGCGCGGCCGAAGCATCGAGAGATCGCTGGAGCAGTCGATCGGGATCGGCCGCGAGCGCGACAGGGGCATGAGCCGATAAGGGGAAGACGTGATGGCGGATGAGGAAGGGCCGAGTGAAGCCGCGCAGGCGTTCCAGGAGCTGCGCGCCGAGGTGACGCTGATGCGCCGTGCCGTCGAGCGTCTGACGGCCGAGCGCATGGAGGTGCCCGAGCCGCCCGACTATTCCGAGACGCTGGGCGTCATCGCTAACAATATCACCGCCACCGCGCAGCGCGTCGATATGCTGGTCAAAAGCCCTATGCTGGCGATGACGCCCGAACAGTTGGCGGGACGGATCACCGCAGCGGCGAGCACGGCGCGCCAGGAAGACCGGCAGACGATCGCCACGGCGCGCACCGGCCTGGAGGACGTGACCCGCCAGCTTCACGGCTACGTCGTATCAGCGCGCCGGGGCGACGAGCAGAACCGCTGGCTGATGTGGAGCGCGATCGGCGGTGTGGTGGTCGGGATGATGTTGTGGGCGGTGTTCGCCGGCATCGTTGCCCGCGCCGTGCCCGCGAGCTGGCAATGGCCGGAGAAGATGGCGGCGCGCTCGCTCGACCTGCCGATGTGGGAAGGCGGCCAGCACCTCATGCGCGCCAGCGCGCCGGACGCTTTCGCCAACATCGCGGCAGGCGATCGGATCGTCACCGCTAACCGGCAGGCGCTGGAGGCGTGCCGGAAGCGCGCGGATAAGGCGCGAGAGGCGGTGCGCTGCACGATCAAGATCGAGCCCGAGGCGAGGCGTTAGGGTGGCGGACACTCTCACCCCGGCAGGCCGCTCCGAGCGCATGAGCCGCATTCGGGGCAAGAACAGCAAGCCCGAGATGCTGGTGCGCCGCATCGTGCATGGCATGGGCTACCGCTATCGGCTTCACGACAAGCGTCTACCCGGTAGCCCCGACCTTGTGTTTCGCGGCCGGAAGAAAGTCATCTTTGTCCACGGATGTTTCTGGCATCGTCATCCCGATCCGAATTGCAAACTGGCGCGAATGCCAAAATCCCGGCAGGATTTCTGGGGACCGAAGCTGGAGGGCAACCGCGATCGAGACGAGCGCAATCGTGCGATGCTGGACCGAAAGGGCTGGCGGGAGCTGGTTGTTTGGGAATGCGAATGCGGGCAAACGGAACACTTGAAGAACAAAATACGTGGATTTCTCGATGACGACCAAGGAAACGCCCATGCGGGCCATTGAGCTATTCGCCGGCGCCGGCGGGCTGGGCATGGGGATCAGCAAGGCGGGATTCCGTCCCATGCAGGTGGTCGAATGGGATCGCTGGTGCTGCGATACGATTCGAGAGAACCGCAAGGTAAAGGCGGGTGGTATTAGCCATTGGCCGTTGCCGACCGAGGGTGACATTCGAGCCGTCGATTTTCGACAGCACGAAGGCAAGATCGACCTTGTGACGGGTGGACCACCTTGCCAGCCATTCTCCCTTGGCGGGAAGCATCGAGCACATGCCGACGCGCGCGACATGTGGCCGGAAGCTGTCCGGGTTGTGCGCGAGACGCGCCCGCGCGCGTTCGTGTTTGAGAACGTGAAGGGGCTGACCAGGGCGAGCTTCGCCACCTACCTTGCTCATATCGTCCACCAGCTCACCTATCCCGAACTCACGTTGCGGCCGGGCGAGACGTGGATGGAGCACATGGCGCGCCTAGAGCGTCACCACACCGCCAAGGGCGGTTCGGACGAGCTGCGTTACAACGTCGTGTATCGGGTGCTCAACGCAGCCAATCACGGGGTGCCACAACGGCGTGAGCGTGTCGTGTTCGTCGGCTTCCGCGCGGACCTTGGCATTGAATGGTCCTTCCCGGAGGCAACCCACTCGCTCGAAGCGTTGCTATGGGAGCAGGTACGAACGGGTGACTATTGGGAGCGGCACGAGATCGCCAAGCGCGACCGGGTGCTTGATCCACGCTTCCGCGCCCGCGGCATGGCGCTGTTGGAGAAGCCGGCGGACAAGCCGTGGCTGACCGTGCGGGACGCGATTGGAGACCTTCCTGATCCGGAGCTTCAGCCGGAACTCGCGGCTGCCTGCCTCAACCATCGATTCCAAGGTGGCGCCCGCAGCTATGTGGGCCACACTGGCAGTCCGCTTGATGAACCAGCCAAGACGCTCAAGGCGGGCGTCCACGGTGTCCCGGGGGGCGAGAACATGCTGCGTCGCGCCGATGGAAGCGTGCGCTATTTCAGCGTCCGAGAGAGCGCCCGGCTACAGACCTTCCCTGACAAGTACCGCTTTCATGGCTCATGGACCGAGTCCATGCGCCAGCTCGGCAACGCCGTCCCGGTGAAGCTCGCGCAGGCCGTTGGAGAGAACGTGGCGAGGCATTTGACCGCCGCATGAGCCGTAAACCCACACCCGCGCCGTCGCCGATCGCCGAACTGCGCGCGAATCTCGACCAGCTCATCGAACAGACGACCTCGACCACCCTGTCGGCGCCGCGGCGACGGACGCTTGAGAAGGAAATCCGGGGTGTCATCGAGGAGCTAGGCTCTTTTCTGAACACGCTGGACCCGATCCGGCAGCCTTCGGCGGTGTTTGATCCCAGCAATCCCAAGGTGGTGGGGCGGTTCGTCTCGCTCGCGCTGGTCGCGCAGCAGCGTCACCCGTTGGCCGAGATACCGCGCTTCTATGGCTCCGGCATCTACGCCATCTACTACAACGGCCCATTTCCGCTGTATGCGCCCATCAGCGGAAGCGAGACGCCAATCTACGTCGGCCAGGCCGCGCCCGCGATCAACAATGCCCGTACCCCGCTGGAGCAGGGGCCGCGGCTTTGTGGGCGTCTTTCAGACCACCGTAAGAACATCGGTACGGCCATCACCACGCTCGACCTTGCCGACTTTCAGTTCCGATCGCTGGTCGTTCAGAGCGGCTGGGAAACGGCGGCCGAGGATTACATGATCCATCTGTTCCGGCCGATTTGGAACAGCGAGACGAGCATACTCTATGGCTTGGGCAAGCATGGAGATGACGCGACCACCCGAGCCAATAAGCGCTCGCCGTGGGACACGCTCCATCCCGGCCGGAAATGGGCGGAAAAGTCCAAGGAAGATGCCAAATCGCCGGCAACGATCGAGACGGAGCTAAGCCGGCATTTTGAGGAGCACCCGGTATTTCCGGACCTTGAGCATGTGCTGACCAGCTTTTTGGACGAACTGCGTCAGGTGTAATCAACAGAACCCAATTGGGGGAGATCGAAGGGGCGATCACAACAATGAGCGAAGCACAGGCACTCGCGAACATCGTCACTTGGTCGGAGGATAGTCCTGGCTGGCAGCGTGACGCGCTTCGTCGGTTAGCTACAGGACATAGCCTCGCCGACCATGATGTCGATGAGTTGGTTGCCATCTGCAAGGGCCAGGTAGCGGCCGACCCCGTGTCTGCTGACAACTTCCGTGATCCCGCCCGCATTCAAGGCCAAGTCAATCTCCGCCGCGTCCATGGCGTGAACCACGTTAATGCGCTGGCGCCCGATCAGCGGTTGGCCTTTCAGCCGCATGCCCCGGACACGGCCAAGCCGAACTCAAGGCCTGTTCGGCCCCCGCGACCATGTGGACACTCTGAAAATAGCTGTCCCGTTCCGCCCAGCGCAGATAGGCCGCACGCAAGGCCGCACGATCATCGCGCGGCGCGCCGCACTCGGCCTTTCGCGCGACGATCATCATGTCCAGCACGCCTTGGAGATATGCTCCACACCTCTGCTCCGCGGCGCGGCAGCTCGCGAGAAGCGCGGCACCTTGCATGTCCGACTGTTTGGTTTGCGCCAGCGCCGGAGCATGAGGAGCGACCGCCCCCATCAGCGCCAAGATCATGGTTGCACGTTTCACCGTTTTCGTCCTTTCCGAACCCGGCTGGGCCGGGTGAAGGGGCGCGTCCGAGCTTAAGGTGCTGACACGCCTCAATCGCATTTTCATTCCTCGCTACCGAGCACCTGGCCTTCGGGCGTCACGAACAGCTCGACTGTCTTGCCAGCGCTGTTCCAGTTGCCCATCGGGCCGTGGTCGGGGTCGGGCGGCGATGACGGCCCGAAAAGCCGATCGCCTGATCGTCAGCTTCGTTGCAGGTTCATTTTGTCAAGGGCAGCGCGCAGGCCGCGGGCGAGCTTGGCTGCATCCTGGTTCGCCCAAAAGTGCATGAAGAACAGGCGCGGCTCGTCGTTCAGCATGTGATTGTGCAGTGCCGTAACTTCGATCCCGCTGGCGCGCAGCGCGCGCATGACCGGATCGACCTCGCTCGCTACCAGCACGAAATCGCCGGTGATCGCGGCCTTGCCGCCCCCGGTCGGCTGGAAGTTGATCGCGGTCGCGGTTCCCATCGTGGGCGGCGTGACCATACCGGCATCCATCAACCTTTCCGCGCGCGGGAAGCTGTATTGGAGGACGCCGCCATTCGGCTTGCCCTTGGCCCCCATCACGCCGTCAAGTGCGGCCGTGTTGAGATCGACGGGCGGCGAGCTGCCGGCCCCGGCTGAGGGCGGTTGCGAGTCCCTGGACGGCGCGGCGAGCGGGGTGCGGCTTTCCGCCAGCGCGGCGCGCAACGCGGTCGCGAGCTTCACCGGGTCGCCATGCCCGGCGATGTGCAGGTACATGGTGGCGGGCGCGGAGCGCAGCAGGTGATTGTGGAGCGCGGTGATCGTGAAGCCGCCGGCCAAGAGGCGGCTTATCACCGGGTTCACCTCCTCGTGCGTCAGCACCAGGTCGCCCATCACCATAGTGTCGTCACCCATCGGCTGGAACGCCGCCCAGGAGCCGAGCGCCAGTGCTGGCTTGATCGCCACGCCGTCGAGAGTGACGTGCAGGTCGGAGCGCGGGAAGCCGTAGCGATGGACACCGCCCGCCTGTTCGGTGCCCGGTCGGCCGAGCGCAGCATCGACCTTGTTCCAGTCGGGCGCGGCCCAGGCCGGGGCGGCGAGCGCGGCGAGAACGCCGGCCAGAAGGGGTTTCATCATCCAATCTCTCCTATCATCAGCGCCGGCACGGATAGGCTTCGCGCAACGCGACGGTCTCCCCGCGCTGCGCGTGCGCCGCGGTAGGAGCGATCCCGCCCGAGACGAGCAGCGCCAGCATGGTCCCGGTCAGACGTGACATCGCCCTCTCCTCGCGCGTTCGCCAACCCAAGTATGTCTATGGTTGCATGAACGATGATGCAACCGTTACACTCCAAAATCCGGATGATACAGTTATGACGAACGCCGAACCCAGCCCTTGGTTGCTGTTGATCCCGCAGCTTCCCGCCAAGCCCGCCTATTTGCGGGTGAAGGTGTGGCGGCGTTTGCAGGCGATCGGGGCCGCGCCGCTCAAGAACGCGGTCCACGCGCTCCCCAACCGCGCCGACACTCGCGCGCTGTTCGAGGATTTGCACCGCGAGATTGCCGACAATGGCGGCGAGGCGCTGATCCTAGAGGCGCGGCTGGTAGGTGGCATCGGTGACCCCGAGCTTCGCGGAACTTTCGACGCGGCGCGCGATGCCGATTACGAGGAGCTGGCGCGCGAGGCGCGGACCTTGGCGGAAGGCGAGTATGTTCCCCCCGGCGAGGTTCGCCGGTTGCGCCGCCGGCTGGACGAGATCGCCGCGATCGACTTCTTCGGCGCGCACGGGCGGCAAACGGCCGAGGCGGCGCTTGCCCCGGCGGAAGCCCGGGCGGGCCAGCACCCCGACGTGACCGGGCCGGGCGCGCCCGAGCTGGCCCAGGCCGAGCTTCGCGGGCGCACTTGGGTCACGCGCGTCCACATCCACGTCGACCGCATCGCGTCAGCGTGGTTGATCCGGCGCTTCATCGACCCGGACGCGACCTTCAAGTTCGTGGAGGGCAAGGGTTACGCCCCCGAGCCCGGCGAGCTGCGCTTCGACATGGCGGACGCCGAGTTCACGCACGAAGGCGACCGCTGCACCTTCGAGACGCTGGTGTTCCGCCGAGGGCTCGACGGCGACCCGGCGCTCGTCGCGCTGTCGGAGATCATCCACGACCTCGACATCGCCGACGACAAGTTCGGCCGGCCGGAGACGGCCGGCGTCAGCGCGCTGATCGAGGGGATATGCGCCGCCACGCCCGACGACCCCGACCGGCTCGCGCGAGGCGCGGGCGCGCTCGACGGCTTCTACGCCCACTTCACCAGGCGACGAGGAGAATGACGATGGAGGCGACCGCGACCGCGCCGATCGCAGGCCCGAGCCCGCGGGATCACGGCATCCCCTTCGGCGAAGCGCTGCGGGTCTGGGCCAAGGTTGCCGCCTTAAGCTTCGGCGGCCCGGCCGGCCAGATCGCGATGATGCACCGCGTGCTGGTCGAGGAGCGGCGATGGATCGGCGAGGAGCGGTTCCTTCACGCGCTCAACTATTGCATGTTGCTGCCCGGCCCCGAGGCGCAGCAGCTCGCCATCTACATCGGCTGGCTGCTCCACAAGACCAAGGGCGGGCTTGTCGCTGGCGCGCTGTTCGTGCTCCCCGGCCTGGTCGCGATCATGGCGCTGAGCTGGGTCTATGCGCTGTTCGGCAACGTCCCCTTTGTTGAGGCGCTGTTCTTCGGCTTGAAGGCCGCCGTGCTCGCGATCGTGCTTCAGGCCGTCGTGCGCATCGGCTCGCGCGCGCTGAAGAACAACGTCATGCGCGGGATCGCGGCGGCATCGTTCGTGGCGATCTTCTTCCTTGGCGTTCCTTTCCCGATCATCATTCTTGCGGCCGCCATCGCCGGCTTCCTTGGCGGGCGCGCACGCCACCCCGCCTTCATGGGCGGGGGCAGCCACGGTGCATCGGGCGGCAAGATCGTCCGCGATGCCGAAACCGCGCTTGGCGAGCACGTCCCCGACCACGCCCGCCCCAGCCTCGCATGGTCGCTCCGGATCAGCGGTGCGCTCCTCGCGCTGTGGCTCGCGCCGATTGCGGCGCTGCTCGCGTCAGTCGGACCGGGCAATGTGTTCACGCAGATCGCGCTGTTCTTCTCCAAGATGGCGGTGGTGACGTTCGGGGGCGCTTACGCCGTGCTCGCCTATGTCGCTCAGCAGGCCGTCGAAAACTACGGCTGGCTTCGTCCCGGCGAGATGCTGGACGGACTTGGCATGGCGGAGACGACGCCGGGGCCGCTGATCATCGTGACGCAGTTCGTCGGCTTCATGGGCGCGTTCCGGCAAGCGACCGGCTTGCCCCCGCTGCTCGCCGCCACCTTGGGGGGCTTGCTCACGACCTGGGTGACGTTCGTGCCTTGCTTCCTCTGGATCTTCCTGGGCGCGCCGTTCATCGAGAAGCTGCGCGGTAACAAGGCGCTGTCGGCCGCGCTCGCCGCCATCACCGCAGCCGTGGTCGGCGTGGTGCTCAATCTGGCGGTGTGGTTCGCGCTCCACACCCTGTTTCACCAAGTCCGCGCCCTGCCGATCGCCGGCAGGACGCTGGACGTGCCGGTGTTGTCCACCCTCGACCCGGCCGCGCTAGCGTTGACCGTCGCGGCCCTGGTCGCGATGTTCCGGTTCAAGTCGGGCGTGATCCCGACCTTAGGCGCGTGCGCTGCGGCGGGCGTCGCGCTTCGCTTGTCCGGGCTCGCTTAGAGCTGGAGCCCGAAGCGCGGCCCCACCCACGTCATCGCGAGGTAGAGCGCAACCGTGAGGAGACACCCCGAGGCGAGCGCCAGCCAGAACGGCGCGCCGCGGTTGAGCATCGCCGCAATGAGTAGGAACATCGGCAAGGACGGCAGCACGTACCAGAAGGTCGCGCCGGCATGGGCCGCCATGCGCGCCCGATCGTGCGTGTCGCGCCAGAGCCAGATCATGCCCAGCACCGAGACGAGCGGGAGCGAGGCGATCAGCGCGCCGAAACCGGGGCTGCGCTTGGCGATCTCCGACACGGCGACGATGATGACGGCCGATATGCCGGCCTTGAGAAGCAGGTAGAGCATCAGCGCACCTCGACCGTGAGGTGCGCCAGCTCGTGAACCGGCGCGAGCCGCTGGCGGACCAGCTCGCCATTCCGAACGCCGGCGACGCTGACGATCGCCGCGTGCGCTTCCGGTCCGACCTTCCAGACGTGCAGGTCGGTCACTCGGGCGTCGCCGGGAGCTTCGACCAGCTCGCGCACCTCGTCGGCGACATGCGCGTCGGTGCGATCGAGCAGGACGGCGGCCGTGTCGCGCATCAGGCTCCATGACCAGCGGGCGATGACGACCGCGCCGACGATCCCCATGACCGGGTCCATCCAGACCCAGCCGAGATACCGGCCGGCGAGCAGCGCCGCGATGGCGAGGACCGAGGTGAGCGCGTCGGCGAGGACATGAACATAGGCCGAGCGGAGGTTGTTGTCGCCGCCGTGAGAGCCGTGGGCGTGCGCATGATCGTGCCCGTGGTGATGATCGTGCCCGGGCCCGTGCCCGTGATGGTGGTGACCGCTCGAGAGCAGAAAGGCGCTGGCGATGTTCACACCTAGGCCGACGACGGCAATGATCGTGGCCTCCCCGAATGCGACCGTGATGGGCTGAAACAGGCGCAGCACCGATTCCACCCCGATCCCGAGCGCGATCAGGCCGAGCACCATGGCCGAGGCGAAACCGGCGAGGTCGCCAACCTTGCCGGTGCCGAAGCTATAGGCCGGGTTGCGCGCGTGACGCTTGGCATACGCATAAGCCGCCGCAGCGACCGAGAGCGCGCCGGCGTGCGTCGCCATGTGGAACCCGTCCGCGAGCAGCGCCATCGAGCCGGTCAGGTATCCGGCGATGATTTCGCCGACCATCATCACGGCTGTGAGTGCGACCACCCACAGGGTTCGGCGGGCGTTCTCGTCGTGCGAGCTGCCCAGGAAAACGTGATCGTGGGCAAAGCGGTCGATTTCGGAAGCGGTAGGCATCGAGCACAATCCTACTTGGCGTAACGGCGGATCACCGCCAGCAGCTCGTCGGCTCCGTGGGCGCGCTCCTCGTCCGTCAGCCCCGACCGAGCAACGTGCGCTTCCAGGTGTTCGGCGATAATTTCGTCCATCAGCCCGTTCACCGCGCCGCGGACGGCCGCGACCAAGTGCAGAACCGTCGCGCAGGAGTCGCCTGACGTGAGGCCGCGTTCGACGGCCCCGACTTGGCCGGCGATACGACGCACGCGTGCGATCAGGTCGGCGTTGGAACCGGAGAGATGAGCCATATACCCCCCTCCCCTATGCCGGGCAGATCGCAAGAACAACCCGGCGCATTACCGCTGTTCAGAAAACGGCCGGGGCTGTTGAAAAATGCGCCGCTCGCGGCCGGGTACGGTTGAGGGCGGAATGACACCCTAAGGTCTTGCGATCCCGTCTCGCATGGGATGGTATTTCGAGAAGCAAATCAGCTTCTCAAAAAACACTGAATCACGGTTTTGAGAACAGAGATCGTGCGTCAGCGGCGTGGACGACGAAGAAAGAAGCTTTCAAACGCCTGCAAAGCTCCGTTAGGCTGAAGAACGTCATAATAGGTGACCTTGATCTCGGTCATGCCATCGGCTGCATCAGGTCGCACCTCGAACGCCGCGAAGCCGTAAGCGTGCGCCGCATTACGGGACGCGGACCATGGTGCCGGCTCGACGACGTAGACCGGACGTCGTTTGCCGGTCGTCGGATCAGGAGCCTGGACGGCAGTAATGACGCGGCATCGTGGTGGTTCAAACAAGAGCTCATTCGATGGTATCGACGTGCCGCCGCCGCCGATCACCATGTGGACGGTGCCCTGCGTGGTGTCGATGACGTCGAGTGCGGTTCCGCGAGGAACGGGCGTGCGTGTCGGGTTGGCTTCCGCGCCGCGGATGGGGTGCGAGCGCTCGTAATGATGCTCGTGCCCGCATACGACCAGATCCACGCCGAAGCGATCGAACAGCGGCAGCCATTCCTCGCGCACGCCGAGGTCCGCCCCATTAAACTTGTCGGCAGTGGAGATCGCGACCTGATGCATGCAGATTACGATCCAGTCGATCGCACGATCCGCCCGCGCAGCGCGTAGCGTGCTTTCCAGCCACGCCTTCTGCCGACCTGCCGAGTAGCCGCGCACATAGCTGTCGCCGCCGTCCTGGTAGCAGACATCGTCGTTGGCGATGCTGACGACCCGAACCGACCCAACGGTGAATGCATACCATAACCCCCGCGTCGTCTCGTCCTGACCGGGAGCCGAGGGCAGCTCGAAATAGGTCTGGTAGGCGCGGTAGCCGATCGGGCCGTTGCCCAGCTCGTTCTCGTGATTGCCGGCAGACGGCATCCACGGGCGATTGCGGGCACTGCGACTGTTGTTGGTCCAGAAGTCGCTCCACGCCCTTACCCGGTCTTGCGCAAGGTTGGCGTAGCACAGATCACCGTTGAACAGGTGGAACAGCGGACGGATGCGCTCGATGCCGGTGGTGGTGTCGGCACCCGCCGGGCCGCCGAGATTGTCGTTCACGAATGGGGCGTTAGGCAGCACGACGCCGGCAGGGGGCACGAAGCGACGACCCAGCGTCGGCGTGCCCTGATCGCCGAAGCTGGTGAAGGTGAACGTCGCGCGCCCACGCGGTGCCGTCCGGAAGTTGCCGAACTCGGGGCCTGCGCCGTCATGAACTGCGGCATACATATACTCGGTATCGGGGGTCAGGGTGTCCAACCGGGCATGGAAGGCATGGACCCGCTGCCCGGACTTGGCGTCCACATAGCTTCGCTCCACCGCGTCAACCGTTCGGAGCAGGGTGCCGTCAGGGTGTCCCAGAACCACCTGCGGACGCTGCACGCTCTCCAGTGCGTGCCAGGAGACGACAATTTGTGATGTAGCGTCCTCGCCGAATTGGAGATGAAGGCCGGCAACGGCAGGCGCGCCTGATACCGATGGCTCGGAGGTCCAACGACGTGCGGGCACTGTCGCCGCCGCAGGCAGCGCTGCGGCTATGCCCGCAGCGGCGAGCAGCCGCCGCCTGTTGATGTCGAAGCTGCCGTCCATTCGCCCATCCCCGTCCACCTAAATCCCGATCAGTAGCGGATGCCGGCCCTGATCCCATAGGTTATCACCTCGTGCGGCGTGAAGGTGGCGGCCGTGACGAAGGCGTTGGCGGTCTCGTAGAAACGCGCGTTGGTCAGGTTGTTGACGTAGCCGCCGAACCACAGCCGTCCATCAGGCGCGGTGAGGGTCAGGTTGGCGTTGACCAGCCAATAGCCGGGCAGCCGGGTGTTCGAGGTGGTAAGAAACGTGCTGGAGCGGTGATTGTAGTTGATCTCGGGTCTCGCCTTCCAGCCGCCCAAGTCGAACGAAACGGACGCCGCGCCCTTGTAGTCGAAGCGAGGAAAGTTAGGCAGCGGCTCGCCCGACTGATCGCTGGTGACGATGGTGTTGTAGAAACCTGTGACGGGATCGCGCAACGCGATCGTCGCTGGTGAATTGACGAAGATAAATTCGTCGTACTGACCGGTTTTGTAACCGATTGATTGGCTGATCTCGACAGCATCGACAGGTCGAGCAATGATCTCGACCTCTCCGCCATAAATGTGGGATCGTGGCACGTTGATAATGCGGCCGATGCGCTGGGTCTGACTGAAAATAACGCCTTGCAACTGCTGATCGCGGTAGTCGTAGTAGAAGCCAGTCGCGTTGACCTGAAGGCGCCGATTGAGCACCGTGGACTTAAAGCCGGCTTCATAGGACAGCAGCTTTTCCGGATTGAACGGTGATATCTGGCCCGGCAGCCCGCTGTTGTAGGTCGTAAATCCCCCGGATTTCACCCCGCGTGCGATGTCGGCGAACAGCATAACGTTCGGATCGATCCGATAGGTCAGCGCCGCCTTGCCTGACCATTCGCCGCGCGCCAGACGCTGACGAGTCCTCACGTTCACCAGCGGTACGGGAAAGACGATTTCGCTGATGAAGTCGTCCAGCTTACGCACCTCATGTTCGTAGCGCCCCCCAAGCGAGAAGGTCAGCCGGTCGGAAAGGGCCAGATCGCCGTTGGCGAATACGCCCGTCGATCGCACGGGTTGACGATAACGAGTGGAGAAGATGTTGCGCAGCGACGCGACATCAGTGAAATCCGACATGAAGCCGCCATTGTTGTGCTCGTCCGAGCGATAGACGCCGACAAGATAGCGGAAAGTCCGATCGGTGGGCGACGCCAGCCGAACCTCTTCGGACTGGGTGTCTATCTTGTTGAAAAAATACTCGCCGCCTTCGTTGGAGTTGGTTGCATCGAAATCCTGAAACTCCTTGCGATCGAAATGCTCGTGCGCGATGATCGCGGTCAGTTCGGCCCAGCCGAAATCATGGCGCAGCCGCACGGATGCGCCATAGCCCTCGTTGTTCAGGTTTGGCTTGGCGTCGAACCGCTGTCCGGTGAGTTGCGCAAAGATCGGCGAGATTCCGAAGCCGGTTGCGCGCTGGCTGGTGTCGGCGGGGTAGCGAATGCCAAGTGGGGGAAAATTATGTGATTGGAAGGGCAGCCGGAGCTGCAGCCCGCGCCCGTCCGAGCGGTCGCGATCGTAATGCGCCGACAGATCGACCTGCGTGGCTCCTCCCGGTCGCCAGGCGAGCTTGACGCGCCCGTTGAAACGATCCCTGTCACCCAGGCGGCGGCCTGTCGTCCGGTCGATCTGCCATGCGCCGCCTTGGTCGATGTTGAAGGCAAGCCGGCCGGCAAGGCTGTCGCTCAGCGGTCCGGTTACGTAGCCCTCCACTTGCGCCGCGTCGAAGCGGCCATACTCGCCCATGAGGGCAGCGCCGAACGTTGATTGCGGCGCGGCCGTCGTGATGCTGACGACGCCGGCGGTGGTGTTGCGGCCGAACAACGTGCCTTGCGGGCCGCGCAGCACCTCAACCCGGTCGATATCGAAGAGCGAACCCTGGAAGGTCACGGCATAAGGGTGGTTTACCTCGTCGATGTAGACGCCGACAGTGCCCGTGTTGTTGGCGGCATAATCGGTCAGCCCGACGCCGCGCACCGCGAATTGCGTCTGACTCGTGCCAAGCTGGGCAGTCGCCTCAAGGCTGGGCGCGCTGTTCTCGATATCATTGACGGTGCGGATGTTGCGCTCGGCGAGTTGCGATCCGCGGATCACGGTCAACGCGGCCGGCACGTTCTGTGACGACTCCGACCGGCGGGTCGCCGTCACCACGATATCGCCGATCCCTGTGTCACTTGACTGATCGGTCCTTGCAGCAGGCGGGGCGGCGGCAGGCGAGACACCCGCGGGCAGGTCGGACTGGTCGGGAACGAGGCTGATGTTCGTGCCAGACCTCAACCCAATCCTGAGACCAGTTCCAGCAAGCAGTTTGGCAAGCGCTACCTCAACGGAATAGGTACCATTAACGGCATTGGTCCGCTTGCCGGCGAGCTTCCGGGCTGGCGCGACGATCTGCACGCCTGCCTGCCGTGAGAAGGCTGGAATGCCGTTGACCGCTGGTTGAGCCGGAACATCGAAGCGCAGTGTCTGTGCCGCCGCGGGCTGGGCGACGCACGCCAGGGTAACGGCAGCCCAGCAGGCGCGATGATTCAGTTCCGGCATTGAAAGCTTCCCCCTTCGTGTGGCTTCTGAGGCACCACATCAGGGGAGATGTCGGCGGTGACCGTTTCCGCCACTCGTCATGTCAGGTTGTCCCGCGGGCCACTCGCGCGATGACGATATCATCCCCGCGCATCGTCACGCGGGCACCGAGGCTTACCGCAATTGCGCGCGCAAAACCGAGCGGGTCGTTGGAGGCAAACAGACCGGTGATCGGTTCCGCCGCCAGCGAGGCGTCAGGTACGACAATCTTTGCCGAATTATATCGTTCGAACTCGGCAGCAGCCTCGGCCAACGTGTCGCCCGCGAAGGAAAGCTGCCCCTCCCGCCACGCCAGCAGCCGGTCGAAGCTTTGCGGAGCAAGCCGCGTCACCTGCGGTACGGTCTGGTCCCCTTTGGTCGCCACCGTCGCTTCCCACCCGGCTCCCAGCAGGCGTCCGGCCGCTAGCGGAGCCAAGCCATCGGTCAGTGCAACTACCCCGGCACGCACCAGAACCGCACAGGTAGCGTCCGGCCGCAACTTCACGACAAAGTCGCTGTCGATCGCGCGGATTACGGCAGCGCCCGCCCGCACGAAAAAGGGGCGCACCGGATCATGCGCCACCTCGAAAAAGGCTTGGCCCGTCAGAAGACTGACAACCCGCTGCACATGATCGATTGCAGTAGTGAGGTGGGAGGCCGCATCAAGCGTCACGACGGTACCGTCGGCAAGGGTAACACGGCGAACCTCGCCGATGCCGCTTGCCTCACTGCCCGACGAAGGCCGCCGCCATGATAGTCCCATTACCCCCGCGACGACGGTGGCAGCCAAAGCCCCGCCGCCCAGAAGCGCCATTCTGCGGTTCGGCGCGATTATGGCGGTCTGAGATGTCGGCATACCGCCAATGGCACTGGCGCGTTCGGCATGGAACCATGCGGCGCGCGCGCGGGCGAGGGCGCCCAGCCGCCGTGTGTCTCCCTCCAGCCAGCGATCAAGAGCCGCCTGCTCGACCTTCGTCAGGCCGCGATCCATCCTTGCCGCCCAGCGTGCGCCTTCCTCGTCAAGTTGATCCGCGGACTCGCGACGGTCGCTCAAGGGGCCGGCTCTCCTGCGGTTCCACATCGGTCGCACTGGTAGATGCCGCTCGCTTCCGGTTTCCGCCACGCCCGAACTGTTCGAGGAGACGCTTTATGCCACGGCCTATATGCTTCTCGACCGTGCTTTCGGAAAGCCCTAGCTCAGTCGCGATCTCGCGCTGCGACCAGCCCTCCACACGTCGGAGCCAGAAGGCGCGGCGCATCTGTGGTGGCAACGCCTCGATCGCGTCGATCACCTTTTGCAGTTCGTCCTTGGCGGCGGTCCGGTCATCAAGCGGGGACGCAGGGTCTGGTGCATCGAACTCGAACAGATCGGCTACATAGTCGAGCGGTACGATCTTAGCCTTACGGAGTCGCAACAGGAACTGGGATCGAGCGGTCTGAAGGGCATAGGCACGGGCATCGGCGATATCCGCTACCGTCTTCTTCGCCGCCAGCACGGCGTAGGTTTCCTGAACAAGGTCGTCGATGTCGGCCTGCGTCAAGCCGCTGATCCGACGAAGCCTTGAACGAATGACGGTCTCATGCGGCAGGACATGCGCCGCGAGCCACTGCGCTCGGATGTCGAACGTATCTGCCACGAGAGGCACATGCCCCCTTTTTGTGACAAGCTGATGCATCGGTGTCCGCATCTTGGCCTCCCGATTGGGAACCTCCAACGGGACGACTGTCACCGACACAAAATTCCGCCGTATCCCCGCCAAGGGCTTTCCCAAAATATGTTCCCGAAATATGAGTCTCGAAATTCGCTGTTTGAGATGGGATAACGGGACTCATGCTGGTTGGTTATGCGCGTGTCTCGACCTCCGATCAGGACCTGACGCTACAAACCGACGCGCTGACCAAGGCCGGCTGCGAAAAGCTGTTCACCGACAAGGTGAGCGGCGCGAAGCTGAACCGGCCCGGTCTGACCGAAGCTCTCAACTTCGTGCGGGCCGGTGACACGCTGGTGATATGGAAGCTCGATCGCCTTGGCCGATCGATCGGGGGCCTGATCGAACTGGCGGCAGACTTGTCCGCTCGCAAGATAGATTTCCGATCGCTGACGGACGGGTTCGACACGGCCACCCCATCAGGCCGGCTGCTGTTCCATATCCTCGCTTCCGTCGCGGAGATGGAGCGCGAACTGATAAAGGAACGGACGATTGCCGGTTTGGCAGCGGCACGGGCAAAGGGCGGCACGGGTGGAGGCCGCAAGTCGGTCATGACGCCCGACATGCTCGACACAGCCCGCAAGCTGCTCAAGGCCGGCGACAAACCGGCGAAGGTCGCAAAGCTGCTCCAGGTCGGCCGTTCCACCTTCTATCGCCACTTCCCTGCGGCCGAGCGCGAACCCGGCTAATCGGTCTCAGAAGATCGTCGCGTAGTAGGATTGCTCAAACCGGCCCCGGCTGATCCGGGCCATGTGGTCGATCCGTTCCGGCACCGGGGGCGGGGGCGGGCGGCGGGTCCGTGCCGGTCGTGCGTCAGGACGGGCCAATAGCACCAGATTGGCAATGGCCGCGCCCAACAAAAACTCTTCCTCGGCACCGCGCAGGCCGCGAAGGTGCAAACGGGTTAGCCCCCGCTTACCCTTGGCATCGGCAAACACCCGCTCGACGCTCCGACGCAGCCGCATCGCCGCTTGAATAGGGGCGTCTGCATTTCGCCGCGCACCAGCTCGCGCACGTCCTCGTGTTCGCTGTGCGTCACCGACCTGTTGCTGCCTGCGGTGCATTTCAGTTTGAGGTAACAGGCGCGGCAATCGGCGGGACTGGCGCTGTATCGGAGGAAGCCGGCCCGACGATCGGCACCGCGAAAGGGTAGTGTCTTCCCAGCGGGGCAGACATAGCGGTCCTGCTCCCGTTCATAGCGGAAGGCTTCGCGGGGGAATTTGCCCTTGGTCTGTTCGGATCGTTCCAGCACCGGGATATGCGGGATGGTGCCGCGATCGGTGACGAACGCCAGGAACGCGGCGCTACCATAGGCGGTATCGGCCGCGACACGCTTTGGCCGGTAGCCGAACCGATCGTCGGCCCGTGCCAGCATGGTCCGCCCCGCATCGACTTCCGCTGCGAAGCGGGCGGGACTGGCCTCCACATCGATCGCCACCCCTCCCGGCGTGTCGATCAGCACATTGAAGGCATAGCCGAACCGCCCCCGCGCCGTGCGCGCCGACCACGCCGACGCCGGATCGGTGCGTGACACCTCGGCCGGCTTGCCACGCGGTACGCCATAATCCTGCGGTGGAGCATTGGCCTGATCCGCCAGCCATTCACAAACCGGGCGGGGAAGCCGGGGCGCGGCCATGTCGGCGTCCCGCATCTTGCGCTGCCAGCTTGCATCAGCGGCGACGAACGACGCGTCAATTGCGGCATCCTTGTGGGCAATCAGCCCCGCGTTGGCGCAGCGCCGCACCGTCTGCTCGAACAGGATGCGAAAGATGCCGGCATCGCGGAAGCGGCCATGCCGGTTCTTGCTGAACGTTGAGTGGTGCGGCACGGGCGCATCGAGCGGCAATCGGCAGAACCAGCGGTAGGCGAGGTTGAAGCGGACTTCCTCGCACAGCCGGCGCTCCGACGTGATGCCATAGAGGCGAGCGATCATCGCCATGCGAACCAGCAATTCGGGCGCGATCGAGGGACGCCCACGGTGACTGTAGTGCGGGGCGAGCGCATCGCGCAGTTCGCCCAGGTCGATCAGCCCGTCTATCCTGCGTAGGATGTGATCGGCGGGGATCATCGCTCCCAGCGCCCGCCAACTTGCGGCCTTGCCGCCTCGCTGTTGCTCACCCATCATGGCCGCTGCTCCCGATGTGTCGAAGCAGGGAACCCGTCAGGAGCGCGATCGGATCACCCGGCCTTTTTCAACAGCCCCGGCCGTTTGATGCACACCATCGGCAGCAGCAGGAAAGCTGGCGTTTCGCGGCATTGAATTGTTCAATAACCCGTGCGAAAAACTGCGATCAGAAAACCCCTGTCGCAGGTTGAATGTTGAACATGGCTGCCACCCCCCTGCCCGGCCAGGCTGGCACACGTCGGATCGGATATGCGCGCGTGTCCACCGCCGACCAGGACCTCGCTCCGCAACTTGACGTGCTGCGCGCCAAGGGATGCGAGCCGATCTATTCGGAGCACGCATCCGGCAAGCACGCCGACCGGCCCGAGCTGGCGCAGGCGATGAAGGCCTTGCGTGCCGGCGACACGCTGGTGGTGTGGCGGCTCGACCGGCTTGGCCGATCGCTCCCGGACCTGATCGCGACAGTGAACGAGCTGGCAAGCCGCGGCATCGCGTTTGAGAGCGTCACCGAGGCGATCGACACGACCACGGCATCAGGCAAGTTGGTGTTCAATATCTTCGCCAGCCTCGCTGACTTCGAGCGCCACCTTATCGGCGAACGTACCCGTGCCGGTCTGGCGGCAGGGCGCGCCCGCGGACGCATGGGCGGGCGCCCCCCTGCCCTCACCTCCCGGCAGCTCCGCGAAGCCCGGTTGCTGTTGACCGACCCCGACGCGACCGTGACAGCCGTAGCCGAAAGGTACGGCGTGAGCCGCACGACGCTCTACAAGGGATTGCGGGAGCTGGCGGACAAGGAGGCGGCGGCATGAGGGCCGTATTCATCCGTCACGGGCAGAGCACCGGCAACGCCGGCGTGCCCTGCCATGACCTCGCATCCATCGAGCTGACCGAGCTGGGATGGCGTCAGGCGCGGGAGGTAGCGCGGGCTTGGACCGAGACGCCCAGCCTGATCGTGACCTCTCCCTATCTTCGCACCCGTCAGACGGCCGAGGCGACGATCCAGCGCTTTCCGGTCGTCCCGGTGGAGGTGTGGCCGATCGAGGAGTTTACCTATCTCCAGCCCTCCCAGTGGAACGGCACACGCAGCAGCGAGCGAATGCCCCATCTGGAGCGGTACTGGACCGACGCCGATCCCGCCTATTGCGACGGGGAGGGTGCGGAGAGCTTCGGGGCATTGCTTCGCCGTGCTGAAGCGGTGCTGGCACGGCTTGCCGCCCTGCCCTCCCCCGGCCTCGCCTATGTGTTCAGCCACGGGCAGTTCATCCAGGCGGTGCGTGCGGTCGTGACAGAAAGCACGCTGGACGATCGTGGCAAGATGCTGGGCTTCTGGCGAAAGGGTGAGCCGCCTGCGATCGGCAACGCGGAGCTGGTGCACTTCGCATTATCGGATGCAGGTTGGAGCCACGAACCACCGGGCGCGAGTCACAGCAGGGTTGTGCCATTCTGATATTGTGCATAACGTCACAGTATCAGAAATGAAGGTGTGCACACGTGCAGATTATCACACTTGCAGCGCAAAAGGGCGGAGTCGGTAAAACGACGCTGGCAGTAAATCTTGCGGTCGCCGCTCAGGCGGCCGGGATCAGGACGGCGCTGTTTGACCTTGATCCGCAGGAAAGCGCAACGGCGTGGAGCGAACGGCGTGAGGCCGAGCTGCCCCATGTGGAGCCGATCAGCGCGCGCCGGCTCGACCAAGCGATAGATGCTGCCGAAGCAAACGGGTTTGCTCTGACCATCATCGACACGCCACCGGCTGCCGGTGCGGAAGCCGCAGCCGCAGCCCAGCGCGCGGACCTCGTGGTGATCCCTTGCCGTCCCTCGCTTATCGACCTGGATGCGATCAAGCGGACTGCCCAACTCATCACCAGCACCGGGCGGGCAGGCGTTGTTGTGCTGAACGCCGCTCCCCCAACTGCGTCCACATTGCTGGACGACGCGCGGACACTTGCCGAAGCGACCGGCCTCCGGGTTGCGCGCACCGTTCTACGAGAGCGTAGCGCCTATCGTGCAGCTTGGCCCTACGGGTTGGGCGTCATCGAGCATGAGCCAAAAGGCAAGGCTGCCCAAGAGGTTGCAGCCTTGCAGAAGCACCTCCTTGATGATTTGATAAATTGCACACCTGCAAACGTGAAGGCTTGAACATGGCGAAGCGGACATCTCTGTTGGCCCCGGCAGTGGCGCCACAAACCCGTCGCGAGGCAGAGGCGGATAATTCGCCGATCGCAACTCCGGTGTCGTCGGCGAGCAGCGCCCGATCGAGCGGGAAGCGGCCAGGCAAATACCATCTCGGTGCCTATTTCGACCCGGCGGACCCCACGGCCGAGGCCTTCCGGGTCTTGGCGGCACGAACGAGGCGCAGCCATCAGGACCTTCTCGCCGAAGCGATCAGCGAACTGGTCGCCAAGTACGATGCTGATCGGCAATTTGGCCGTGCGTGATAGTGTGCACACCTGCACATCCCCAAGTGTGCAGGATGGCAGGATTGATGCTGCATGACCAAACGCCCGAACCCTAATCCTGAGTTCGACCTGTTTATCCCGCTGATGGGCGATCTTCCGCTGAAGGACCAGCGGGAGACGATGGAGCGGCCGTTCTTCTCGCTTCAGAAGCGCAAGCGGGTGAAGCCGATCGAATATAGCAGTCCGGATGGCGAAACGTGGGTGAAGATCGAGGCGATCCCGGCATATGGCATGGCGACGATATGGGACGCCGATATTCTCATATGGGCAGCCTCGACACTCAACCGGATGCGGGAGCAGGGGGTCAACGATCTTCCGCGGACGCTTAGAACCACGTCCTATGACCTGCTAAGGGCGATCAAGCGCGACACTAGCGGCCGGGCCTATCAGGAGTTGCAAGCCGCGCTCCAGCGGCTTCAGACGACCTCCATATCGACGTCTATCCGTGCGCCGAAGCGGCGCACCAAGGCCGGCTTCAATTGGCTCGACAAGTGGACGCTGGAGGTGGACCCCGACACGGATCAGCCCCGGGGCATGACAATCACCCTATCGGACTGGGTCTATGAGGGCATCATGGGAGAGCGGTCGCTGCTCACCATGCACCAGGACTATTTCCTGCTGACTGGCGGGCTAGAGCGCGCCTTGTACCGCATCGCACGCAAACATGCCGGCAACCAAAAGGGTGGGTGGACGTGCCGGGTGGAGGTGCTGCGCGACAAAACCGGCAGCGACAGCAAGCCCAAGGAGTTCAACAGGATGCTTCGCAAAGTCGTGGAGGCCGACCAGCTTCCCGATTACACTATGGAGATGGCAGCCACGGCAGACGGCAGCCCTGCCGTGTTGTTCCGCCTACGCGGCGAAGCCGAGGCACTGGCGCTGGCCGCTAGGTTGGAGGCCGAGCAAGAGCGGCGGAGCCGAGTCGAAGCCGATCGACGCCGCGCGGCCGAGGTGGACGATCTTATGGACAAGCTCGCTCGCGGGCGCTGACTATCGTGGTTTCACACACCGGGGTGCCACGAGGAAGGGGTGACTACACGAAAGTGACGTATCTGCACGGAAAGGGCGAACGGATAGCGAACGTCACGCGGCAAGTAGGGAGTTGACGGCGCGCAGCGGTCGCAAGGCGTCCGGATCGGGTTGATCTTCAAC